>JBKCXY010000265.1:0-4545 GCA_046315835.1 Pseudobdellovibrionaceae bacterium
GTGTAGGACCTGGTGATTATCAACAACCCATCGCTGGTGAAATTGAACTTGCAGAAATCACTGCGAACGGCCGCCAGATTTTGGATTCCTGGTACTCAGGAAATCCCAGCGAGCCTTTCCTCAAGTCCTCTTGGCAGGGAATTTTCAGATTCGGCCGAAAAACTTCTGAAGGCCTCGAACTCAAACAGGGAAAATCCTACGAGCTTCAGATCCAGTTCTTCAACCCCTATGACGACTATATGATGCTGATCAAGGGCTACGAACAAATTCTTGTGGACCTCACACTCATGAATGGAACTGCAGGATTGGATGTGATCAATCCGTTGAATTCGTTACGGAATTTATTGGGACTTCCGCAGATTCCACAGCTCACTTCTTTAGGTAAAGTTAAAATTGAAGAAGAGCTCGAAAAAGTCAGACAAGTGATTGCGCAACTGGGGAACAACTTGGTCTTCCCACCTTTTTATAACAATATTTGTTCGCTCGACATGAAGAACTGTCAAAAGTCGAACAGCACCGCGAAGTACCTCACTTTGAAAACTCGATTTACAGTCCAAGGCACGAACGAAGCTGATCAATCACTCAAACTCGTGAATGTGACCACGGTGAAAGAATCCCAGATTCAAGGATCTTATCAGAAGAACAATGTTTCTCTGCCAGGATTGGTGTGTGAATGATCTCTCTTTTGGCTCTTGTCTTAAGTCTCAGTGCGCAGGCTGAACTGAACTCTCCCCTGTCTGGAGAAGAGCTCTTCATCTGTAATGCGGGACTTGCTCAGCCCACATCTGAAACAGTTTTTGGTTTAAACACTCTCGCTTTTTCACAAGAGAACTTAGATGCGCCTCTGAACTCCCAGGAGCGATTCTTTGAAAATCAACTGACCAGTCAGCCAGGCCAACCTCTGGTACAAATTGCCCCCACTGTGGAGGGCCAATTTCAAACCAGGATCATCGACACGCACTTCAAGTTTTCCTCAGAAAAATTTGGAGCCCAATATTTTATTGATATCTGCTACCGAGGCCCCGAGAGATCTCAGCAACCAGGTGGAGTTGACACTTCGGAAGGACTTTACGGCTTCGAACTCGAGCTCAGTCTCGCGGAACTTGGAGCTCCCAGCTATCTTGCGAGTTCACGCCTGAGAGGTCAAATCAGAACAGAATGTGACCTCAGAAACATGGGAAGCCAGCGACAAGCTCGGATTAAAACCGAACTCGCACCGACGTCGTTTGAAATTGATTCTCTTAATCTTTCAGAAGTACAGAGTCTCTCAACGGGAAAACTTCGAATCACAAGCTCTCTCAATTCCTCCAATCAGACCGCCCCTCGTTTTTGTCGAACCAGAATCGTTTTGACCGAATCGGCGGTGCAAACTGATCGGATTCAAAATGTGGGACTTCAAGAATCTGAAATCTATATTGATATTCAAAAGCTCTAAATCTTATGTTGCAGAAATTCCTTTTCATGTTTTTCCTGTGCGCCAGCCTGCCTTCACCAGCTGCCGTATGGATTCCTCTCAAGGAATGGAACCAAGATGAGGAGCGCTCATTTTCTCGGTGGATCGAACAGGAGTTTCATAAAGACTTCTTTGTCACCGGTGAATTCGAAGGAACTGGTATTGATTGTGCTGATCTCATCTATGCGAGTCGATTGATCTATAGCTACAAATTCAAACTTCCTTTTATAATCAGTGACCCCACGTCAACAAGCCGGACCATCTCCCAACAAAGCTCCCTGTTTGATCACCTCCCCCCATCAGAACGATTCTCTGAATTTCTCAAGTATGTGCTGCAGATAACCTCGACCCACACTCTGACAGCTGATTCAGATCCCGTGGCTATGAACAGAAGCTTCCTGATCCCAGGTGCTTTCTTTTTACAAAGACGAAATCCCATGGGACATGCCCAATTGATCAAGAGAATCGATGACTATGGAAATGTTCATTACTTGGAATCGACGGTGCCACCAAAGAGCCGCACTCTCATGGAAAGCTCGACCCAAACAGTGAAACCAGAGAGCACAGCATCAGGTTTTCGCCGCTGGACCTGGCCTCAAGAGAGAAAGCTCACTGCAAAGCAGAGAACAGGATTTTCGCTGGAGCAATATGAAAATCTGGGCAGAAGTGATCAAAAATCATTTCGACAGTGGTGGAAAATTCAAAAAGCAAAACTCGCCACAACTCTTGAGAGTACTGAATCTCAAGCCTCTCGCGGCACCCAAGATCTCTGCACACTGATGCAGTTCAGAGCGCAAGTGATTATCAATGCCATGGAATACAAAAACAAGGTCCGCCGTTGTCTCACGGAAGCGGAGACTGATTGGTTTTCATCTCCTGGAAGAGATCGAAGAATCATCCGAACCTTGGAAAACACTCTCTCCCTCTTGACCACCGAGGAACGCCTCGGCGTCCAGCATATTGATCTTCTGGAGCAGGACTTTGCGGCCCAGTGCTCTCAGATACAAATCAATTCAGAAGAGACAGTCACTCCTTTGTTCTTTTTGAAAAAACTCGTCCTTGGTCAGGCCTCGAGTGACCCCAACGATAATACTCGTGAACGATGGGGACTCCAGACACCCAATGGGAGCCCTTGCCCTGGATACTAGAGCCGTTTATCCTGAATTAAAAAAAGGAATCCAAATGTCTCATGCAGCACTGCTCTTACCGATTTTAATTCATGCTCAGCCGTTGCAACAAATCTCAATCCCTGAGGATGGCTATTCGTTAAGCATCCCTGCGGACTGGAAAAAGACTGAAAAAAAAGCACCCCAATCCATGATTTCCTTCGAAGGAAAATCTCAGGACCAAAACACCCATGTGATGGTCATGACATTAAAACCACAAACACTTTCTGCGAGCGAAATTCTCAAGAAAATCGACAATGGTCATGGCCGAAAGAACTTACTCACTGAGAAAAACGGAGACAGCACCACCGCCAAAGGCTCCTATCGAATCCAACAAGATGGTAAAAAGACATTCGTGATTCAAAATGTTCTGCTGATAAAAGACAAAGATCGCGTCTACTATCTCGCCCACACGCAAGCTGAAGGGAAGAAAGCTAGTTTTTCAGCAGAAGACTATTTTAAATATTTTAAAGTGCAACATAAATAGCTAGGATGTGCTTATGAAAAGATTTCTACTTTCTTTGATCTCGGTCGCGCTCTTTGGTTGCTCCAGTTTTTCCTCAAAGGATGAAACAATGAAAACAGTTGCTCAAGTCGATATCCAAAAGTTTATGGGTGATTGGTATGTGCTGGCTGGTCGCTTCACACCTTTCGAAAAAGAAGTTCACAACGCGGTTGAAGTTTATACCTGGAATGAAAAAGAACAGCGCATTGATATTGGCTTTACTTACAATAAAGGAAGCTTTGACGGGAAAGTAAAATCGATCCCCCAAAAAGGATGGATCCACAATCAGACAACAAAGGCCCACTGGAAAGTATCCCCTTTCTGGCCGCTGAAGCTTGACTACTTGATCGTTGGTCTCGCAGAAGATTATTCATGGACAGCGATTGGAGTCCCCGATCAAAGCTATCTTTGGATCATGGCTCGGTCGCCAGAGAATGCTGAAGCAACCGTCAAACGTGCGGTCGAAGCACTCCAGGCTGTGGGGTATAAATCTGACGAATTAGTCACAGTTCCTCATAAAAAATAGTTCGACAATTCTTCCCAAAGAAAATCTGAAAATCTCAAATTGAGACACTTCGAACATGGTAAACTAAAGTCATGGGACTCTCTGAAGTGTTTCTCATTCTCACTTTACTGATCATGGGCTTCTATTTTATTGCGGGTCATCCTTTGGCTGAGTTTCTGGGGGTAAAAAGATCCATCGATACCTGGATTGGTTTTTCGATCACTTTGAGCCTGTTTGTTTTCTTAGCGGTCCATCAATATAACACTCAGGAAAAGACGGCGAAGGTCTCTGAGTTCTGCTCAGAACAATCCCTCACTCTGTCTTGCTATAAAGTCACCGCAGACACCTGCGAAGCCGCTTTTGATAACTACCGCACCCGCTGTGTTGAAAAGATTAAGCCCGAGTATTCCCATAGACCCTCAGCCCTGATTGGGCCACTGGTGAAGAAGTGCATCTCTGTAGCGTTCGACAAGTCACTGAAGTTTCAACGTAACCTCAGCCGAAGCCCTGCCTGCGAAGACTTCTTTGCCCATGTGGATGGCCCTCGATTTGCTAATTAGCAAGGCTATACCTCGCAAGCTCCTGATCCTACTTATATTCCTTCTCAGCTGTTCATTATCCAGAGCTGAAGAGGTTCTTTTCCATGAAATGTCCCCCGATCAAGCCGGATCGACACCTGTCCAATGGGAACTAGAATTTGACCGCCAAAGTACAGAGGAACTTCGCCCTCAGGCCCTCGTCAGTCTCCCGAGTCGCTTTCCTTTAAGTGATAAGGTTACAAACTGACTCAAAATACTGTCCCTGGTCTTCGCTACCGCCTCAATGAATCCAACAAATATCAATGAAATCAGCGTGTTCGTTGGTGATTTCTGTTTCTTGTAAAACAAGAAACAGAATTTCCGTCCGATTCCCATTT
>JBKCXY010000266.1:0-13241 GCA_046315835.1 Pseudobdellovibrionaceae bacterium
CCGACATCATTCCTGGCATCATCATGCCCATGCCACCACCGGCCATCATGCCCGACATCATTCCTGGCATCATCATACCCATACCGCCACCGGCCATCATGCCCGACATCATTCCTGGATTCATCGCTCCCATCGGCATGCCCATCATGTATCCACCAGGCATCATGAAACCGATTCCACCGCTGACCATCATTCCACCTGGGTACGCTCCCCAAGGACCATTGCCCCAAGGACCGGCCATTCCCCATGGCCCCATTCCCGGCATGAACATTCCGCCACCCATGGGCATTCCATACATGCCCTGTGGATATCCAAATGGTCCGCCATTACCGCCGTACATTCCGCCCATTCCGAATGGACCCATCATGCCGTACGGGCCGTTGAAACCACCGGTTCCACCCATGCCACCCATACATCCGAAAGCTCCGCCACCAACGCCACCACCGATGGCACCGTAGAGAGCTCCCATGAAATAAGGAAATCCAAAACCAATCGAAGGATAAGACTGAGTTGGGAAACCCAGTTTTGAGTTCATGTCAGTGATGTACTGTTGCTGACGATTTCCAAAATACATCGAAGCAATTCCAAGACCCACATTGGCGAGGATCTCTCCTGTGCCAGGCTTTCTTGGCTGCATGACGTAGCCATTCCCCATCATCATACAGTCGATACAACCGCCCTCAGTCATCTGCTCACGAGCTTCTCTTTGAGCTTCGCGAACGGCCTCTCTCAGTTCGCCACGCTTATCAGCGATGGATGTTTTCGTGTTTTCAACATCAGCTTCCAAAGCTGCGACGAGCTGAGCTTGCTGATCGAGTTTGTCTTTGTTGTCTTGAAGGTAAGAAACAGCCGTTTCACACTGCTTTTGATTGTAACCTTGAGTCACTTTGGCGTCGGCTGGAACGGTACAAGCCGCTCTGACAACCACTCGACCGCCACCCTTTGGTGCTTGGTCACGACTACGATCACAAATCTGAGTTCCCCAAACATTTGCAGCGTAGGGATCTGTTGTAAGGCCCACCGACTCTGTCGCTCCCGCTGTTCCACCTGCTGGATCTGCGATGGCTCCTGCCGCTGGTGCTGTCGAAGCACGAGCTTGTGTGGCATCCGCTGGTTGAGGCACTCGAGTCTGATAGTCATTACATTTTCGCTTGCCGTCAATGTGGTCAATGATGAGGTTTGAAAATCCGACGTTGAGATTCTTGTTGATACGCTCTTTGGCTTGATCATATTTGCGCTGCATTTCGCGCTGTTTGCGCTTTTCTTCGCTGAGTTTTTGACGCTTTTCCACCAGAGCTGACTGCAGATCATTGATTTCATCTTGGACGTCAGAAGCGCCGTCTCCTGCACTCACTCCCCAAGGACAAGATTGCATGGCACCATACATTCCGTATCCCCATTGAGCTTGTGCCTCAGGCACAGCCATCGTCACCAAAGCAGCCACCATAAAAATGGGCGCAAAAATTCTCATAAAATTTCTCCGTTGCTTCAAAAGCAAAAAAATCGGTTCTCTTTTTCCAGGATTTAAATCGTCATTTTTTAAGACAAACTTAAGGCAAGATTCTGAATTCTTTGAATTTTCCGAAATCATCTGCGTCCTTCACTTCCGTGTGATGGTTTGGCATCTAGCAAAGCAATATCCTATTGCCCATATACTGTCTCAAATTCTACACTAGATCCCTAATGAAACCTACGATTCTTTGTGTGGACGATGAAAATGATAACTTGGACGCTCTCGAAAGGCTCTTTCGAAGCCGGTATAAAGTCCTGAAAGCCGACTCAGGTTTTAAGGCTTTAGAAATCCTCGACCAATATCCGGATCCTGTGGCTGTCATTCTCACTGACCAACGAATGCCTGAAATGACAGGGGTCGAGCTTCTCTCAAAGACCATTGAAAAACATCCTGACACCGTTCGCATGCTGCTGACTGGCTACACAGATATTCAATCCGTGGTCGAAGCAGTGAATGCCGGGCAGATCTATCGATACCTCACAAAGCCATGGGATCCGATCGATCTCATGAATACTGTGGATCGCGCCGTGGAGCGCTTTCAGATGACAACAGAGATTAAAGAGAAAAATGAAGCTCTCTCAAGTGCTCTGGCTGAGCTGAAGTCCCTGGATCAAGCGAAAACACAATTCATGATCTTGATTAATCATGAACTCAAAACTCCACTGACTTCCATGCTGTCCTTCTCAGAACTTTTGCGTGAAACTCATTTGAATGAGGAGCAAGAGCTTTGCTTGAGCAGAATTTACAAGTCAGCTCTTCGACTTAAAAACCTTGTGGACGACGTGCTTCTGGTTGTGGCTGGAGAGACAAAATCTTTAAAAATTCGTATTCATCCCTATCTGCTTTCTGAGCAGATAGTTCCTCTCAATAGCGAGACCCAAGCCCTCATCAAACAAAAGCGTCTCAAGCTAGAAATTGATTTTCTGATCGATAAGAAAATTGCGGCTGATGCCAGCTACATCAATCAAGTTCTTTCGCGACTGATACACAATGCAGCTAAATTCTCTATCGACGAAGCCGTGATCGATGTTGGGTGTGAGCTCGTTGCCAATAATCGAATGAAGCTTCTCATTCGAAATATCGGACAAAAAATATCTCCGACTGTCATTGAAAAAATCATGAAGCCTTTTTTCATTGATGAAGATGTGATGAATCACTCTGTGGGGATGGGACTTGGTCTTACTATTTGCCAAAGCATTCTCAGAGCCCACGGCTCTAGTCTTCAAGTTGAAAATACCAGTGACGGTGTTTTAGTTTCGTTCGAACTCCCCTGTATTTAGTCGGACCATCCGGCTTTTGAACTGCATCTCCTTCTTAAGATTGGGACAGCCTTGCCTCAATCCTGCCAGTCATTGCTGTCAGGAGGCTTCATGGTTTTGCTGGCTCTTTACCTCAGTATGATTCTTAAAGCTGAAACTTTGGTTCTCGGACTTGGAGAGCAAAAAACGGTCTCTTCCTCTGGTCCCATCTGGGTCGAAAATGGCAAAGTTCTTCAAGTCAAAGTGAGCGGTAGCAAGATGATTCTTCGAGGGAAAAACCCCGGGGAAACAGTTTTGAAGTCGGGAAATTCACGCTACAAAGTCAAAGTGACTGACATTTCCGATGAGGTCGCCCAAGATTCCATCGAGTCTGCGATCAGAAAAACTTTGGGCCTTCGGGCCCAAATGACAGACGGCGTTTGGCAAGTTCAGGGAGAACTCTCAGCTTTTTTTGAATGGAAGGCCATCTCTCAGAGCTGTCTCCTCAAAAAATGTCGTTACCTCTTCCGCGCGAAAATTCCAGAGGTCCTTCAAGAAAGCGTACGAACAGGACTTGCGCGTGAAATGAAAGGTCATTTCCTCCCCCCGGAAAAAATCCACTTTTCCCCATGGCCTCGACTGTACCTGAATCCCAAGCATCCCCAATTTCAACTTTTTGAGAAATGGGCACATGCTTTTGGAGTTGAAATTCAAGAAGACTCCACAGCCTTAACGACGCTGCCGACCACGCGCATTCATATTTATATTCTGGAGGTTCAGAGATCTTGGCTCCAGAGTTTTGGAATCAGCTTGCCCGCGCAGCTTTCCTTCCAATCTTTTCCTCAGCTCAAAGGCAGTCACGAAGAGATTTTCTCGCAATTGAAGGCTCTTGAAACTCAAGGAGTGGTCAAAACCTTGGCTCAGCCCCAAATTCTTTCCAAATCAGGAAAGGAGTCCGAATTTTTTGCAGGTGGAGAAATACCAGTTCCCATCATCACCCCAAGATCTCGCGAAGTGCTTTGGAAAAAATATGGCATTCAAATTAAGTTCTTACCTTTGGCGGATCGGAGTGGGCGTTTGAATCTTTCTTTGGATGCTGAAGTTTCATCCGTCAAATCGAGTGGTGGTTCTCAAGAGATTCCGGAAATTTCTTCTCATCGAATTTCAACTCACTTTGACTTGATGAATCCTGAGCCCATCACCCTTTCAGGCTTAATTCGAAATGAAACCCTGTCTTCTGAATCTGGGCTGCCTTGGTTCTCACAGCTCCCGCTGTTCAAAGAACTGATGAATTCTCAAGAATACCGGGAAAATCGGACCGAGCTCATGATTGTTGTTCAACCAGAGATTCTGTGAGGAACTATGCAGACTGAAAATCTATGGAGTGTGCTTTCTCCACTTATCGAAACCAAAGAAATCACTGAGATCATTGTGAATGACTATCAAAGAATTTCCTTTGAGAAGGAAGGTCAGTTGCAGGCCTGGGATCAGGCCTTTGAAAATGAAAGAGAATACCTGCAGCTTCTCAATGAACTGATGGTGCAAACAAGAATGAACTGGAATATTGAGCATCCGATTGCAGAAGCTGACTTTGCAGGATTTCGCCTGCAGCTGCTAGCACCACCCTTAGTCAAAACTCATCAATTGGTTCTCCGCCGAACAACCAGTTCCTCATGGAATTTGGATCTTCTTGGCGAACGAGCATGGGCTCCGGCGTCAGCCCTTCAGCTGCTCAAATCTATTGTGGCTCAGCGAGAAAATTATCTTGTGGTGGGACCCACCGGCAGTGGCAAAACGACGGTCCTTCAAGCCCTCCTGAATGCGGCCGAGCCTGATCGACGATTCGTCCTTCTTGAAGATACTCCTGAGTTGAACTTACCGAATCCTGTCTCTGCTCAAGCCAAAACTCGTTTTGATCCCCAAGGAATTTTACCACCGGTGGATTTAGGACAACTGATTAAAGCAAGTCTCCGCCTAAGACCTGATTCTTTGTGTGTCGGAGAAGTTCGTGGTCCAGAAGCCTTTCATCTGCTCACAGCCTTGACGACAGGACATGCTGGAAGCTCTGGCACATTGCATGCCAGTCATCCTCAGCAAGCTCTTCAGAGGCTGGAAATGATGGTCAGTCAGGGTGCTCCTCAATGGTCTCTGGATTTGGTCAGAAAAGTTATTCAGACTTCATTGAATTGGGTGATTGTTTGTGAAAAAAATAATTCCGGTAGATTCTGTCGAGGAATCTACCGGATTGCTGGTTTAGAGATGATGGGATTCACCTTTGAAACCGTGTATGAAAGATCTTAAGCCACCACGTTCAAACGTTCGCCTCGAGCCGGACCACTTTCCTCAGTGACCACCGCTTTGGGCTTTGCTTGAGCTAGGATATCAACAGCGGCCTCAGGGGCAACTGATGTAGGCATGACCTCATCAGTTTCATCCGCTAAAGCTTTCTCTGTTGCAGGAAGAGTTTCTTTCAATCGATTATTGAAAAACTTCTCTGTCACATCCTTGACGATTTGAGTTCGTGTCGCTTCTTTGGCATCTTTGAATGCAAGATGATCATCGGCGGCAAGCTGCAGAGCCTGTGCACTGATATTCATTCGATCTTGAACCGAGTTACTTCCTTTGGGCCGACCGAAATCGGGTGCTCCAGGACGAACTGGTTTAGAATCTTTTGTATCCACTGATTTCAGTCGCGCGTTCGAGGGAAGAATTCCACTCAGTTTTTCCATTTCACACCTCCATGTGTGATGGATAACTGTTCGGTCGAAAGTGTCTTAACTTGAGACTAGGCTGTGTAAATTCAGACCTAAGTCGAGTGAGAACCCTTCTTTAATTCTTCCAAATGCTTTTCAGCTTGGGCGCTGAGCTTGACCCCGACTTCGGCGAGTTGATCACGATTCACTTCACTCGGAGCATCAGACATCAAATCCGTCGCCTTCGCAGTTTTCGGAAAAGCGATCACTTCGCGAATCGCATCGGTGCCGCAGAGGAGCATCACCAGACGATCCATGCCCCACGCAATTCCGCCATGTGGAGGCGTTCCGTACTTGAGCGCTTCGAGGAAAAATCCAAACTTATGTTTGGTCTCTTCGGGACTCATCCCGAGAACTCGGAACATGGCTTGTTGCAATTCATTGCGATAAATACGAATCGAACCGCCACCCATTTCATAGCCGTTACAAACAAGGTCATAAGCTTTCGCGAGCAATTGACCGTACTTGGACTCTTCCCCTTTGATGAGCCAATCAGCATGCTCGTCAATAGGAGCAGTGAATGGATGATGTCTTGCCACCCAGCGTTTATCGTCAGGTGAGTACTCGAGCAGTGGGAAATCCACCACCCACAAAAATTTATCTTTGCTGGTGTCGATTAAGCCCAGCTCTTTGCCAAGATGGAGTCGAAGAGCCGACAAAGCAGAGCAAGCTGGGTCAAAGTCATCGCCCACAATAAGAACTGCATCGCCCACCTTTGCACCACAGGTCTGATACATTTGATGAAGCTTCTCCTGCGAGAAGAACTTACTCACTGGCGATGCCAATGTGCCATCGGATTCCGACTTAATCCAAACCAAGCCCTTAGCACCGGCTTTCTTTGCCAGATCTGTTAACTTATCAAATTGGCCGCGGGAAAATTCAGCCCCTTTCGGCACAGAAATTCCTCGAACAATCCCTCCACGAGCAAGCACATCATCAAAAACTTTGAATCCTGAGCCTTGAACTTGAGTGGCGAGATCTTTGATCTCCATTCCAAAACGCACATCGGGCTTATCACTGCCGTAGCGATCCATGGCTTCTTGATAGGTCATGCGAGGGATCTCTCCGACATCCACGCCTTTAATTTCTTTCCAGATCAAACGAAGCATTTTTTCATTCACAGCAATGATGTCTTCCTTGTCGATGAAAGACATTTCGATATCGATCTGACTGAACTCGGGCTGACGATCCGCCCGCAAATCTTCATCGCGGAAACAACGAGCTAACTGAAAATAGCGATCGTAGCCAGAAATCATCAGCAGCTGCTTCAGCGTCTGCGGGCTCTGTGGCAGAGCATAGAACTGGCCAGGGTTCACTCGAGAAGGCACTAAGTAGTCTCGTGCGCCTTCCGGAGTGGATTTGTAAAGAATCGGAGTTTCTACTTCGATAAATCCCTGATCCGATAGAAATTTTCTAACGAGCTGAGCGACCTTGTGACGAGTCATCAAGTGCTTTTGAAGTCGCGGTGATCGCAAATCCAAATATCGATACTTGAGTCTGAGCATTTCACCCACATTCTTATCATCAATCTGAAATGGTGGTGTCGCTGCTTCATTGAGAATTTGGCAACGAACAGCTTCGATCTCTATCTCGCCCGTTCTGATCTTAGTGTTTCTCATCCCTTCAGGGCGAACTTTGACAATACCTTCGACGGCCAGCACGTACTCTCCGCGCAGGTCTTTCGCAGATGAGGTTTCTTCCTTTTTAGGGTCTAAAACGACTTGGACAATACCCTCGCGGTCTCGCAAATCGATGAAAACAAGACTTCCATGATCCCGACGTGTATCCACCCACCCCATCAGGACAACCTTTTGTCCCTCTGCGCCACGATTGAGTTCACCACAATAATGAGTCCTTTTCAGATTTCTAACAAATTCCATAGCCATTCCTTAGGTTAGACGAGAGCAGATGAGAATGACATATTTGGTCCAAGACGGTCAAAAAACTTCTTTTAATGGCGACCATTAAAAGGCAAACTGGGGCTCTTGATTCGAGGTGCAATATGCCAAAAATATCGATCGACCACAGCGTGGCTCTGAATTCGACGGATGCTCTTCAAAAAATCAAAGCTTTCTTTGAGACGGATCAAGATCTTAAAAAACTAGATCCCAAGCTCCAGTGTGAGTTCGACTCTACCGGTAAAGGAAAAATCTCCGGCAGTCAGTTCAAGGCGGAGATCATGGTGAAGCCCAAAGGCTCAGGTTCAGATGTGAACGTGATGATTGATTTACCCTTGATGCTGACGCCCTTTAAAGGAAAGATTCAGGAAATGGTCCAGAAAAAACTGGCAAAGTTCCTCGGATAAGATCAGAGACCAATGGCAAAAAAAAAGTCCTCTCCTTCTTCGACAAAAAAGTCGAAAAAGACAGTTCAGCCCGCCAAAACTGTGAAAGTCACTGTCGTCGACGATGATGATGACATTCAACCAGTCCCACCGGAAGTCGAATTGGACGACTCAGATATGGACGAAGACCCTCGTCAAACCCAAAGAGCCCTTGCACTACCGAGTGATCGATCCATCACCACCAGTGATCCGGTTCAGCTGTATTTGGCGGAAATTCGTAAGTATCCCCTTTTGACCAAAGAACAAGAATCTGAGCTGGCGAAGAAGTACTATGAAACAAAGGATCCTCAAGCCGCTCAAGCCTTGGTGACGGCGAACTTACGATTTGTCGTGAAAGTGGCTGCCGAGTACTCGAAATTTGGTGCTCGCCTGATTGATTTAATCCAAGAAGGCAATATGGGTCTGATGCATGCGGTTCGCGAGTTTAACCCCTACAAAGGCGTGCGCCTGATCACTTATGCTGTCTGGTGGATTCGTGGCTACATTCAAGAGTACCTTATGAAGCAGTATTCCCTGGTAAAAATTGGAACCACTCAAAATCAGAAAAAGCTTTTCTATCAGTTGCAGCGAGAAAAAGAGCAAATTGATAAATTGATTGAAAGTGGCAACCTCAAAGAATTAGCTACGAAACTGGATATCCCTGAAGAGGAAGTCCACACGATGGTGCAAAGATTATCCGGCCGGGATGTCAGCTTAGATAAACCCGCCGAGGACGGCGGCACTTCCCTGCTGGGATTTCAGCGATCAGACGCCGAAGCCCCTGATGAAACTTTGGCCAAAACGGAAAACTTACTGCATCTCAATGAAGCCATCGAAGCGCTGAGGCCAACACTCAACGAAAAAGAGCTCATCATTTTAAAAGAACGCATTCTGAATGAGGAACCGCTCACACTGCAAGAGATCGGCGAGAAGTATGGCACGACAAGAGAAGCCGTTCGCCAAATGGAAGTTCGGCTCTTAAAGAAAATAAAAGACAAATTTACTGAGATCGAGTCCCAGGAATAGAACTCTCACCAAATTAAGCGACGTCGAGTTCACCCATATTCAGAGTGGCTGCGAGTTTTGCTCTCAGTTTCACCACGGCCTGTGCATGCAACTGCGATACTCGGGACTCGGTCACTCGAAGCACTTTCCCAATCTCTTTCAGATTGAGGTCTTCATAGTAGTACAAAGACAGCACTAAGCGTTGACGCTCAGGAAGTTCTTCGATGGCTTGGGTTACACAGTCTTTGACTGTTTTTATATTCAATTGATTGAAAGGATTGTTCAGCTTACAGCCCTCGAGAATGTTGAGGATGGATTTTTTATCCACATTGCTGAAAGTTTGTTGATCATCGATGGACAACAAGCTGACAGGGCGTACTTGATTGATCAAGTCATAGAATTCATCCATGTTGATCTTCAGCGCTGCTGCGACCTCTTCATCGGTCGGAGATCTGCCAAAGTCCGCTTCGAGTTGTACCATGGTTCTTTCCAGAAGCTTTGCCTTGTCACGAATTGAGCGAGGCACCCAGTCTTGAGCGCGGAGTTCATCGAGGATGGCTCCACGAATACGGAATTCAGCGTAAGTTTTAAACTTATTGTCTCGAGAAGGGTCATACTTATCGATGGCATCCATCAATCCGATCACACCCGCAGAGATCAAATCATCGAGTTCAATATTCGAAGGAAGTCGCACTGCAATCTTTTGCGCGATAAATTTGATGAGAGAAGAATACTCTAAAATGAGTTTGTCTTTGTCATTGGCCGAAACCTTTTTGACGTCTTTACTCTCGTACTTTTTAATGGCGGCTGAATTTTTCGACATTTTACCCTCACCCATATTTATTTTAGCAAAACTCACTGCTGACTCAAAGACCAATTCTCTAAGCTACACCGACGACCTGTTCCCAGAAGAACTGAAGTCCAGCCTTGGTGTCAGACTTTTGTACACTTTGTTGCATTCTCAAACTTATCGCTTGGATAGCTCGGGCCGACTCTGCTTGAGGCTCGTGTCTCACAATGAGACGCTGCTGTAGTGTCGAGCGCTTGAGCAAGTTGTCCTGAGGGACCGAACCCCAATAATCGAGACCGATCGAAAGGAACCGATTCACCACTTCAGAAAATCGATTAAAGAGAGAGAGACCTTCCACTTCATCCCGCACCTGATTGCAAATAATGGAAAACCGAGTTTCCCTATGTTCGCGATTCAAGACTTTGATCAAGGCATAGGAATCAGCGAGAGAGGCTGGATCAGGATTGATGATCACGGCCGACATCTGAGCTGCTGCATTCAAATAAAGAACATTATCTGAGATGCCAGGAGCTGTATCAATCAACATGTAGTCGTAAGCATGCTCGAGCTGACTCACAGAATCGACGAGAGCTCTTCTTTCAAAGGGATTGAGGCGATTGAGTTCCACAATTCCAGACCCCCCTGAAATCAGAGAAATCAGAGGAGAAATTTGTGTGACCACTTCTGAAATCTCTTTTTCACCACGAATCACGTCGAGAATGTTTCCTTCCGGTTTGACTCCGAACATGATGTCGATGTTGGCCATTCCGAGGTCACCATCGAAAATGAGAACCCGCTGACCTTGCTGAGCCAATGCTTGAGCCATGTTTGAGGTCAAGGTTGTCTTCCCGACACCGCCCTTGCCAGAGGTGATTGCAATCGTCCGAGTCTTCTGACTTAAGAATCGAGCACTCATGCTGTTTGCTCCTTTTTCATTTTGGTAATTTTGAAAATCAGGTCGAGCATACGCTCTTTCGTCGCTGCTTCTAAATCCTCGGGAACTCGGGACCCTATTCCAAAAGAGTGCAGAGGAACATCAAATCGTCTCATAAAATTATAAATGTTTCCGTGCTGAATTGACTCATCGATCGAGGTAAAGATGAGGTCAGTGAACTGAATCACTTTATATCTTTTCCCAATTTCATTCAGATCTGAGTCCTTCGCTAAACTTGAAAGCACCAGGTGAACAGCAGTCATTTTATCCCCACTAGGAACGACACTGCGAAGAAAAGAAATTTCTTCCATGTTTTTGAGGCTGAATCCCGGACAGTCGATCAACACATGATCGTAGTCCGCCAGAGCTTGCTTGACCCGATCGAATTCTTGCTTATTACGAATAACAGCAAAGGGAACATTCAGAATTTGGGCATATATTTTTAACTGATCCGTCGCTCCTACTTTCCACGTATCTAAAGTGAGCAATGCAATCTTCTTGCTGTCTTTGATCATCAAGTGGCTGGCGAACTTCACCAAGGAAGCGGTCTTTCCTGATCCTGAGGGACCCACAAAGAAGTGGTATTTGGCGTGATCATTTCCAGCAACAATCTTCGTTGTATCTAAAATTTTCTTAGCAATCCAACCGTCAACCAGTGCTTTGTTTTTAAGTTTGATCGCAGGCATTGATTCTTGAGCCTGAGTCAGGAGATCCGCAGTAATTTCAGGGGCGATCCCGCTTTCAGTGAGCTTCTGAAACATATGAGAAACATCATAAGTGAGTCCGTACTCAGCGCCCGGATGACTTCCTGACATCGTCTGCGGAACTTTCTGAAATCCTGCGATGACTTGCTTCAAAGACTCGATTTCGTTTTTCAGAACTGAAATTTCAGCTGCATCTTTGATTTGAACCGTTTGCATCGCATTCCAAGCCGCCTGCGCTGCCGTTTTGATTCTCTCGCCAGCAAGTTCAGACTGGGGATTCATTTCAGTTTCATTTTGGTCATCAATATCAATGTAGCGCTGCCGAGTCAGTGGTTTCTGCTGCATTTCAGCTTTTTGATTCTCTTGCACGTATTTATTGACCATTTTATCAATGATTTGCTTTTGAACCTTGGCTGAGGACTGTACGAGCTTTTCTCGATCTTCGTTTCTGAGTCGGCTTTCTGCGAACTTCTTCTTTTGCAGAGTTTCCTCTGAAACTGCTGCTGTGATTTCCACAGAGCCTTGTCCCATCAGTCCGTAAGATTTCTTATTATCTCTGGCTGACAAGATGATGGCATCAGGACCCAGCTGGGCTTTGACCATCTCCAAAGCTTCTTTCATCGATCGAGCTTCAAACTTCTTAACTTGCATGACTCATCTCCACTGTTCCTACGGATTTCACATTGGCATCTGCGGTCAATTCACTGTGAGAAAGAACAACAAGCTGCGGGATAAAACGGCTTGTGAGTTTATAAAGGTGGCGACGAGAGGTCGGGCTCGTCAAAAGGATCGGTTGGCTTGCAATCTCGGGATGCGATTCGACAGTTCTTGCAATATTTGTAATTAGCTTTTGAGCAGATGAAGGGTCCATCACCAATTGAACCCCTTGCTCTGTCTGAATTAAAGAGTTCGCAATCGTTTCTTCCACAAAGGGATGAAGAGTCATCACTGGAATATTTCCAAGCTCCGTCGTGTATTTGACTGTGATCGAGCGAGAAAGAGCTTTGCGGACAGACTCTGTCAGAACTTCCACATCTTTTGTGCGGCTCGCCTCATCGGCCAAAGTCTCAAAAATTGTTCTGAGGTCTCGCACTGACACTTGCTCTTTCAACAGAGCCTGAAGAACTCGAACGACGCTTCCAAGATTCAAAGTCTCTGGAATAAGGTCTTCAACCACTTTGGGATGTGTCTTCTTGAAATTTTCAACGAGCTGAGAAGCTTCCTGACGACCCAACAATTCATGCGCATGAGCTCGGATGATCTCTGTCAGATGAGTGGCCATCACTGTTGGCAAATCAACCACCGTGTAGCCTGCCATCTCAGCTTGTTCGCGAAGTGTCGGATTGATCCACAGCGCGTCCAAACCGAAGGCAGGTTCTTTCGTTGGAATTCCATCAATGGGATCCATCACATTCCCTGGATCCATAGCCATCAATGCGTCAGGGCGCAAGACTCCACCACCCACTTTGTTTCCCTTGATCATCAGGCGATACTCCCCTGAAGCGAGCTGTAGATTATCGCGAATGTGAACACTCGGGATCACGATTCCCAGATCCAAAGCAAATTGTTTACGAATAGAAACAATTCGCTCAAGCAAGTCGCCACTGCTATCGGAGTCCACCACATTGATGAGTCCATAGCCCACTTCAAGTTCGAGCAAATCCAGTGGCAGCATGGATTCGATATTTTCCTTTTTCGGAGTCGAAGCCTCATCCTCGGCGCTCTTTCTCGCTCGCTCTTCATCTTCTTGACGGTACTTCGTGATCACCCAAGCCGTGAGACCTAATCCCCCAGCCATCAGAAAGAAAGGGATCTTGGGAAGGCCTGGCACTAAACCTAAGAATCCAATGACCGCGGCCGACACAGCCACAGCGCGAGGATTCACAAAGAGCTGTCCCGCGATTTCAGTACCGATATTGTCATCTGTTTTTGCACTGCGAGTGACGACGATACCAGCTGCGGTGGAAATGATCAGTGCTGG
>JBKCXY010000267.1:0-9216 GCA_046315835.1 Pseudobdellovibrionaceae bacterium
TTGATAGACAGAAGATCTTTCTTTACATCATCAAGAGTGTAGCCTCTACCCCGATACTTAGTGTGGACATTTGAGAAGTGCCTAAAGTCTACTTGCTCTTCATAAGCATCAAGCCACTTCTGCTTTCCCATCAGCCACTCTTTATAGTTTGGAAAAGTGTTTGGTCTTTTCTTAGCTTCTTGAGCCAACAGCTTGTACTTATTCTTAAGCTCTATCTCTCCTTCAAAAGCTTCTAGAAAGATGCCATAAACTCTTTTGCCAAGAGCTGCATTCTTGTAAGCGATATCACTCACAAGTGAAGTTTTACCAACTCCACTGCTTGCTCCAAACAGCACAAGGTCAATTGGCAATATGCCATCTAAAGCTTCATCTAAAAAGCTGATGCCAAAACGAGTGATGCCTTTCACGAGGCCTGCTCTTATTTCTATTTCTTGCTGAAGCCTTTCAAAGCTTGATTTAAAATTTTCCTTTAACATAAACCCACCACTTCCTTGATAGCTTGTTTAATATCTTCAGGCTTATGACCGAACCACTTCAGCCATTGCCATATTGTTGGCCCACCATTGACTGCCCCGATCTTTCCTTGAGCATCGATAAAGCAATGAGTGGAGTTACCGTTGACATGAATGTTATATTTGCCATTGTTCTGAGGCTTGAAGCTGTAGACTTCACCTCTCACCCACCT
The DNA here is from genome assembly GCA_046315835.1 of Pseudobdellovibrionaceae bacterium. Taxonomy (GTDB): domain Bacteria; phylum Bdellovibrionota; class Bdellovibrionia; order Bdellovibrionales; family Bdellovibrionaceae; genus JAJTIC01. The sequence goes on from JBKCXY010000267.1 coordinate 686, forward strand.
GGTCCCACTGAGCGCTTTCAATAACTCCATTTGGTTATGCTCAAAGATGCTTGCAAAATACTGCTTAGCTTCTGGGGAGAGTGCCACTCTAGCTGGAGCATCTTCTTTAAAGATGGCTTCACCTTGTGGAATCTCGCTGAAGAAGTATCTCATCATGTCTGGAGTGTAGGTAACGTCATAGGACCACACTACGCGCACCGGATAGGGCTCTTGTGGGTTCTTTAAGTGATAGAAGCCTGGAGCTCGCATGAGCCTCAGTGGGTCCTTTATCTTTGGGTCACTTCCGTAGAAGTGGATGACTCTACCTTGTACTTCATCAAATGATTCTCTCGATGCTTTTCTAGCAAAGAAGTAAACATGAAGTGAGTTCTTGCTTTCCACTATTAAGCTTGGAATCAGCCCTTGCTCAATCAATAGCCACTGTTCACTCTTTGGAAGATCATCAATCTCAAAGAACCAAGCATTGATATGCTGCAGATTCTGGATGAGTCGATCACCTACAAAATCATTGATAACCCAAAAGACACCATAACCACGCTCATTCCACTCTACTGCCTCTGGCAAGGTGACTGCTTTAGTGCCAGCAATCGAGGGGAGTTGGTCATGCATAATGAAAAGCTGTCTAGTATTTAGGAGAGTAGTATGACACTGCACTTGCTACCTCTGATGGTTTCTTTGGTTTCTGAGCTTTGGAAAGCCAGTTGGAGCAAAAAAGACCGATGTTCTTAGGTGGCCTTGCTTTGGACACATGCCAGATCTTAGCTTTTTTCAGTTCTTCTTTTATCCACTTGGCATCTTGGTAAAGCACAAGCCAGTCTCGCTGAAGCTCTTGAGTTACAGTGCTTAAAAACCCAAGCAGAATCTCATCATTGAGTTCATCGATAGCACCCTTTGGCCTAAATGATCTTTTCTTGATTTCGCTTGCAGCTTCTATTTCTGAAAGAGCCCCCTCTAAGCAAAGCTCCAAAGTTTCCAAGCATGTTTGAATCTGTAATAGATATTGTTTGACTCCCATTATTCCCCCTTCTGACAGAAAGAGTGAAATGAGATGAACTCAGTATAAAGCGAAGAGTTGAAGTGATATCAGGTGAAATGCTTGACGTTAAGTGATTGGAATAGATAGATATTTTGTAAGTGGTCCTGTAGCTCAACTTGGATAGAGCAATTGCCTCCTAAGCAATAGATACAGGTTCAAGTCCTGTCAGGGCCACCATCTGGAATAAACAATTCATCATCCATCTTTCGATCATCTTGGACATAGACCATCGTAGTCTTGATGTCATAGTGGCCAGCAGCTCTTTGAACATCCACGATATTGTGAACTCTCACAGCTTTGGTAATGAAGCTTCTTCGAAGGTCATGAAATTGGAAACTGAGTTCTAGCTCTTTTAGCATCTCTACAAACTTTCGACTGACTGTGTGCGGATGCATCAGTTTTATCTTTATTGCTTCGCTATAGGCTTCAGCTGGAGTGGTAAACCAATAAGGAACCTTTCTCACTTGCCTGTTCTTCAGTGGCCCATAAACCACTCTAGGCTCAATGCTAACAAGCTGCTGTTCAATTGATAGATAACCCTTAAAGATGGATTTCGGAGTCACTGGATAAACTTCAGATATCCTTAAACCAAAGCGATAACCAAAGAATATATATGGCTTTATCTCATCGCTGGCAGCTTTATAGATTCGAAGATACATGGCTTCATCAACAAACTTAAAACGCTTATGGTTAGGCTCGTGCAGTTTTATGAAGTTGAGCTTTTTCTTACCCACTGGCTCTAAAATGATGGGATTCACTTCACCTGGATAATGCTTAGCTAGAAAGCGAGTGCTTCTGTTGGCCACCTGCTTAATTCTCTTGATAGAGTTAGCACTCAGCTTCTTCTTCAGTAGCCACTCTCCCCACTCTGCTTCTTTCTTTATCCAATGGTTGGGATGGGGGAGCTTCGCTACAGTAATGAAGTAATAAAGGACATAGCGCTGGAACACTGAGAAGTGGCCTTGGATATGAGCTTTGCTGTTGGCATTGGATACAAGGTATTTATAGAAAGCTTCTTGCTTTGATTGATTCCAATATGAGTGATCAAAGTTGTAGCGCTCTTTTGCTTCCCTAGCTTTGATTTCCTGATCAGCGTTAAGCCTTCTCAAAAAGCTCTCAAGCTCTTGCGGGCTCATATGAGCATACTTCTCTTTGGGATATCTCTCCCATTGAGTTTTCTTTCCAATCTTTCGATAGCGTCTGATTGAGTTATTGTTGATGAGATACCACTTAGACCAAAGCATAGGGGAGCACTTATACTGGATAAGCTCTATCCAATAAAGCACATTTTTCGCTATCCAATGACTAATGTAAAAAATACAGATTAGCCACTATTTTCAATAGCTTAAACAACTTATCTGCATCAATCTGTCTGCTAATTAGGAAACGTGGGCTCTATCCAGTTGAGCGCACTACAATAGCGCTTTAGTTAGAAACGCTCACTCTTTACTGGATAGAATTGTTTACTTTCTCAGCAGCACCTTCCTGAACTCTCTCTCATCAAGTAGAGCCATGTGCCTTGGACCATGATTCTTAAGCTTGCCTTTGCTGATCAGGTTATAGATGTAGCTCTTTTTGTAGACGCTTTTGCCGATCTTCAGTGGGTCAATGCCATAGAATTGGTTGGCCATGTTGATGGCTTCATCAATTGTCAGTCTCATTTGCTCACCCTTAAGCTGTAATAAACTGTTTCTTTCTCAAAACTTTCGATATTGACCCCAGCAGCTTTGGCTTTCTTCTTATCAAATTCTTTTCTGATAGAACGTCGAAGCTGTACACCTTCGCATGTCTCATTGGTGTGTTTCATCAGGGCAATAGCTTGGGCTTTCAGCTCATCGAGCTCTTTTTCCAACCCCTGCTTGCTTGAGTCGATTTCAACTGTCTTGAGCTTTAGCTCTTTAATCTTTTTGTAAATCTCGATGACTTCAGGTTCTGATCTTTCCAGCGCATCATCATCTGTGAGTGGTGGTTCGATATCATTCTGTAGCATGTTCCAAAACTCCAATTCTTTATCCACAAGCTGAGCTCTTCTAGCTTGATCTGATTTATAGATAACCAATGCATCATCGATGACTTGCTCAGTGGCCTCATCCACTTGAACGCAGTAGAAGTGAGCTTCTTTTCCACCAGTCACGAGCAGCTGGTGTTCCAATTGCCAAATGTAATACTCATCAACTTGGCCATCTTTGGCCTGCTCGAACACTTCCTTGCTTGGAACTTTAATTTCTAGAACTATTTCGTGCTCATGGTTGAAGCCATCAAGGCTTGCTCGAAGGAATGGATAGACAGGACTTTCAAACAAAGCTTCAGACATCGGCATGTCATACTTCAGCTCATAAAGAGCTCGAGCTTTTGGCTCATACTTCACACCTCTAGCTATAGCTGGATTGCTGAAAGTTCCTGCATCAGCAGGCATCAAGCCTTTTTTAAGTCTCCAAAGCTTTCGCGGAGTAGAGAACTTAGTAAGCCCCATAATGATTGGAGCATCACTACTTCCAATACCCTTCCCTCTCCACTGATGCCAAGCTGATGATCTTTGCTCCATTAGAATGGCACATCTTCTGTTTTCTTAGTTGAACCAACCTTTTGCTTCTGCTCAGCAAACAATGCTGATGAAGAAACTTTGGCCTTCACTTCAGCTGCACTCATTGAGTTGAAGCTAGAAAGTGGATTCACCCATTTAACCTTTAAGCGCTTTTTGCCCTTAAGATCGGTCTCATGAGCTGTTTCGATTTGAACTTTTCTTCCATCAAAAGAAGTGAGTCCTTTAGCAAAATCATCCCAGTCATTGCCAGTGAAGCCAGCCGTGACAGCAGTTTTAACTGCAATTTCAGATGACTTATCGCTCTTCAAAGAGCCATACCAAGTGATATCACCTTCTTCAGTGGTGAACTGAATGAACGGCTGTGGGTTCATGTTCTTATCTGGCACCATGCCAGCTTGCTTTACTGTTGCGATATACTTTCCAGGTTTCATCTATCCCCCTACTAATTGTTGTAAACGTGCTTTGATTGCTTCTAATTTGATTGGATTTCCACCAGCATCAGTGATGGCTTTCTCGATCTTAGAAAGAAGATCTGAGTCAGCTACTTTCACTTTGAGTTGGTTAATGGTGAACAGAACATCTTCACCACTCTTGGGCTTAAGTTCCTCTACGACTTGAGAGACGTTATCCAAAGTGAAGCTGATTTCTTCTTTCACTGGATATCTAGACTTAGCGTCATAGGCATGTGACCAAACTGTGTGGATGACTCTCTCACCAGTTGAGAAAGCTTTAGATTTGTTTGGGTTCAACTTTGAATCTTGAGTAAGAACTTTATTGTTAATGAAGAAGATACTGTCTGACAGGTCCTTCACAACGCTTGCAAGCTTATCATTAGAGCGAAGGATGTATCTGTCATAGGTCGAGTTAGACTTAGGGTCATTGAAGCTCTTTACAGTTGAGTGAGCCACGATGATGACATTCATCTTCTTAGCATCACGCAAGCCCCGAAGCTTCAGCATGAATCCTTCCATCTTTTCTCTGGCCATGACATAGCCCTTGCCAAAGCCAATAGCCTCGATGCTGTCTACTTCATTAGCCTCACACAGAGCTTTGGAAATAAGGCTCTCCAGAGCTTCTAATGAGTCAATTACGAGTGTTTTATAGGTATGCTTAGCTGATAGTAGCTCAGTGACTGTTGACTCAACTGTGGCGAAATCTGGCAGTAGTCCAGAGCCTAAGCGCTTTACTCCACCAACAAAGCCAGAACCATCTTCCAGGTCTAGAATGATTGGCTCCTCAAAGCTGCAGGCTAGAGTCGTCTTACCAACTCCATTCGGTCCATATACAGTATAGACTTGTGGCCTGATGAGAACTCCACTTGTTGCTTGATCTAAGATAGACATAACCCCCCTTTATTACTTTTGGTGGGTCTCACTTCACATCACCCTCCATCACTTGTCTACTGTGCTTGCAGCGCAATAATTAGCTACTTATCTGTGCTTGCATGTAGTCATTTGCTGTTTTTTGCACTTAAACCTGTGCTTGCATAGCGTTCACACTTGACAAGAAAATTTCCAACCCCCCTAATAAGGAAAGTAACTAACCCCCCAAGCTCGAGTACGAGCTGCAGATAAGCTTTAAAGAAAAATATTACTTTAGCTTTTTTTTGCTTCTCTTTTTTACAAGTTGTGCGAGTTCAGCGAGCACAATGCCGTAGGCACTTGCTTTTAAAAAAAGAAGGATGATTGTAGATCTTATGTATTAGTGAGCCAGTTAAGGATAGGTGTATATAATATATATCTATTCTTTGTTTGGAAACTTAAGCTAACGCCCATCGTGGTAGTTTGCCCATGATGTTTTCGCATCCAGCTCAAACCCCTTCGGGGCTAGCATCATCGGGCTCTTTCAATAAATTCTGTGAGTGAGTGGTAAAGTCGTGATTGTTTTCGCCAACCCATGCAGTAGTTCTCTAGCTTTGCTTTCCAGTTGGGATTATATTTCTTAAACAAATCTAATCTGTTCATGAGATAGGCGGTGGAAATAATTGCCCCTTGATCATTGTTGTCACCATATTTGAAAGTGAGTAGCTCTAGAATGAGAGTGATCACTGCAATTGGATATAACCAAGGTAAGTTGATGTTTGCAGCTTTGGCCATGGCATAAATGTGATGGGGAGCTAATGGGTCTGCGAAGTCTAATATGCGCCATTTACCTTTAACTTTATGTGGCCAAGGATATTTAGTTGTGCCAGGTTCATCTCTTTCAAAGTTCTGAGCAAAGAAGAGTCTTTTTGCATGTTGCTTGAATACTTGTTTGGCAATGACTGACTTCTTTTCAGTGTGTAAACCTGCTAGGAGAGGCATGAGTTGGTCACGGCTAAAGTTTCTGACGTTAGTCCAAGGATATTGCTCTGGATGTCTACGGCCAAAGCCAAGCTTTACAAACTTATGCATCCCTACATGATTGCCAGTGGACATGACATAGAGGCCAGTGAAGTGAGCTGAGTCTCCCCCATCCCCAGAGATATCGAGTAATACTCCCCAAGCTTTATCAAGATAGTATGTTGGTAAGGTCTCTGAGCGTGCCATTCACATACCCTTTCTTTACAGCTAAAGTGCCTCTGCGATTCATGGTTACAGTGTCAAACTGCTCGCGTGATCTTTGGGCTCTCACCATGGCAAGCTTCAGTAAGTGCAGGGATTGGACATCTAATCTTTCTTTTGACCAAAGCTGATGATTCTTTTTGAAGTCACCTTGGGCATAGCCTGTTTCACTTGCCATCCAGTCTAAGACATCTTTCAGAGTGAACTCTTCGCCATCAACTAGAGATGGAGTTTTACCAGTGCCATTGAGCACTGCTTGATCAAACCAATATGCAAAATGATGGAACTTTGGTTCTTGAAGCTTAAAGTAGCTTTGAGTGGCTTGAGCTTGTCGCATGGCAAATGTGCCCATATCAGCTTCTGCATATTTCACTTGGATATCTTTCATTCTTTCATCTTTCCAGAAAGCTCTGAGTTCTTCTCGGTAAGGCTGAAGCACTTTGCTTTGGCCACGACTCCAAGCATTGACTTCTGCTAAAGCTGCCTCTTCTGGAAGTTTGGTGATTTTCCAATATTCATTCCCTGTTTTTGGCATGAGTGCCATTAGCTCAGAGAGCCCGTGAGCTTTCACGAAATCTTTCACAAGTCTTTGTTGGTTATTCCATTTAATGGTCCAACCTAAAGCTCCACATGTAAGCCCTGCTCCATCAAAGTTACCAGTGATGTTTGCCCATGGGTCACTCCCCTCAAAGCTTTGAGAGATTTCAAGAGCTTGCTTAGTCCAAAGATCTAACAGTGGCTTCGGGGCTTCTACAGGTGGAAGCGGCTTGATGGGCTCAGCTGGAGTAGTTACAGGTGGTGGCTTTGGTAATGCCTGCTGTGGTTTTTTAAAGAGTCGCTTTAGAAGCAAGAGAAGCTTTCTCATGATTTCCTCGTTATGCAAAGCAAGCATCACTTTTTGATGTAGACATTTGCTGGTTGGTTTGTTTTCATTGTCTTAAGAGACAGGTACGACTCAACCTTCCCTTATTTCCTTTGAGGCCCCAGCTAGTTATTTCCTTTCCTAGTATGGGGCTTTTTCTTTAACTGAAAGTTATCAAGAAGTGCAGTTGTCATCCCATCACAGATTACTTCTTCAATCAAGCCCCCTGGCCAGCCATCATTTGCTGACAGGTGAAGCTCATAAAGTATGGCGTGAATCAGCTCGTGGACATAAACGCTTGGCTTTAGTTTCTTTGGTAATTCTTTTCTTAAGTAAATGATTCTTTCATCGTAATCACAGAGCCCATCATTGAGCCCTTCGCTATCTCTTAAGCCATTGACATATATAGTTTTCCAGAGCTTGCCTGCAATGGTAATGCTCTTAGGAATCTTCATGGTTTGAATACTTTCCCATCAATGACACAGCTATAGTTATCTAAGATATGCACCTTTTGGTGATAGAAATATCCAGTGCTCGTGTCCACCCAAGCTAACCCAAAGCCAAGCTGCCATTGGTGATGCCCTTTCACATAGCCATAGACTTCATCAAGCTTCTTGTTACCAAGCCAGCCAACACTGAAGCAGACATGATTTGTTCCATCTAAGCCAACCAAGTGGCTTTCTTCTATTCTGTGGATGTGGCCATAAACAAGCGAGCAGAGAGCTTTGGAAGCTGTAGCTTTGACACTAGATGCTAGTGGCTCATGCCTTGCTGTGAGCTTAGAGCCCATCACTTGATAGCTCTGCTGTGGGGAGTAGGGAATAAACTTCCACTTTGGCCTATTGTGAAGCTTCAGTATGCCTTCAGTGCTGGTAACACCAAATAGAGCTGGAGCATTTTGATATATGAATCTAGCTAAACGCCACTCATGATTACCTTCAATGAATACTTTAGTAGCTGAAGCAAAGTTCTTATCAAACCAATCTAGCTCAGTTTGGACACCTTGCACTTCTTCTTCAAGAGTATGCAAAAGCTTTGGATGCTTGCCATGGCTGTTCACTGCATAGAAGTCAGCAAAGTCACCGAGAATGACAATCTCTGAGATCTGCTTTTTGTAATGAAGCATGACTTTCTTTAAGATCTGAAAAGCTTTTTTATCATGATAAGGAACATGGCTATCTGGAATGATGACAGCTAATTTAAGCATGTTAAATATGGTAAAGGATAAAAGCTGTGCTTGCAGAGTGTCGATTGTTGTCATCTGCTGTTTGATGATGCTGTAGTGTTGGTTATGAAAACAAGTTCTGCAAAAGCTAAAGGTCGTAGACTTGCTCAAGCTGTGAAGGATGCTCTCTTGATGTGGGCACCAGATAAGCTCAGAGTGGATGATATACAGGTAGTCTCAAGCGGAGTGCCTGGCAAAGATCTGCTGTTGAGTCCAGCTGCTCAAGAGATTTACCCTCTAGCCATAGAGTGCAAGAATCAAGAGACGCTCAACATTTGGAAAGCACTAGCTCAAGCATTTAGTAATGCTTCACAGCACGA
>JBKCXY010000268.1:0-4202 GCA_046315835.1 Pseudobdellovibrionaceae bacterium
TTGCACTTATCTTTATGAGCTGGCGAAGAAATTTAACTATTTCTATCATGAATGTTCTATCGGTCAGGCTGAGACTGAGGACTTAAAGCTGACTCGGCTTCAGCTCAGTCAAGCTGTTGGGAAAGTTCTCTCGCAAGGGCTCGCTCTCTTAGGGATCCCCACGCCCCAGCGCATGTAGGTTCAAGACGAGGAATTCTGCGGAGGTTCTTGATTTTTCCAAGTGGGATCCCGGTGCTTGCGCCAAGCGACAAAGAAGAGTGAAGTCCAAGAAAAGGCCACAGCCACAATGAGGTAAATCCAGTTTTCAAGCGTGTTATCTTGAGCGACTCGAAGCCCAAAAAAGTAAATGATAACCTTAAGCACGATGAGGGCTTGAAAAGCCGTCCAAAAATAAACAGCAATTTGTCGTGCGACGGTCGGTGGCTTGGGGGCTTCGATGGGTTTCGACTTCGAGGGAACAAAGCCCCAAAAGTTTGAGCGATGGAACTCTGTCACAAGGTCCACCCAAATTTTTCGCTGAATTTCTTGGTTTTGCCCGGCTTGTTGCGAATCCGTGTATTTGGCTTGAAAGAGTTCCACAATCTCTTTCCGCTGTTGTTCAGAGAAATGGACGTGAAGGCCACCAAAGAGATCCGCTTCGATGGCTTTCGTATCTAGTGACTCCATTCGAGTCCCGCGTAAAAGATTCGGCCTTCCGAGAGATAAGAAAAGCTCTCTTCATAGCGTCGATCAAAAAGATTTTTGACTTGAAACTTTGATTTCAAATTCTCCTGTATTCGGTAACCGGTATTGAGGCCCCAAACTTCATATTGTTTCAGCTTCACTCGAACTGTGGAGCTAGCTCCGAAGTCCTCGCGGGATCCTGAGGCAGAAACGTCAATTCCTGTGCTCCATTGGTTGTTCCACTGTTGGTTCATGTATCCACCAGCCAGCCAGAAGGGTCGACGGATTAACCAACGATTGGCGCTCAGATCTTCAGGCTCTTGGTAGGTCGCATTGATGCCAAAGTTAACTGTGCTCCAGCGCCACCTGACGAGAGTTTCAAGCCCTGCGACTCGAGCTTCGCTCACGTTATAGTATTTAAGACCAAACCCTTGATTGGTGATGGTGATTAAATCTTCGAATTGTGAAAAGAAGGGAGCTAGGGACAAGCTGTAATCATCCACGTTCAGAGTGTACTCTAAGGACACTGTTTTTGCTGTTTCAGCGCGAAGATCTGCATTTCCATAGGACGGTGAGAAACGTTGGAACAAAGTGGGAGACTTAAATCCTTCAGCGAATTCTAACTTCCAAGACTCACCGATGTTAAATCCCAGCTGATAAGAATTCTTTTCTTGAGGTGTTGTGTACTTCTCATAGCGCATTCCTGCCGTCACTTCGAGCCAATCTGAAATTTTCTCAGAGCCCAGAAGAGAAGCTCCAAAAATTTCTTGGCGCTCGTCATAATAACGGTTGTTGGTGCCCGGCGGAATCGTTTTAGCAATTTCAAAGTCTCCGTATTCATTGGCGTGACTGAGTCCCAATGTGTAAAGACCTGTGTCATGTCGGTACAGGGGCTGGCTCAGGCTCAGATACACCAAGCGTCCTTTGTACTTTTCATCGAAGAGTGGAAGATTTGGACTCTGATCGATTTCATTCAAGTAAGCTCGCAGGCTTTCAGCCACAGAAACACTCAAGGAAGGGAGATAAGTCTCACCGCGAGCTTTGAGGATCGTGCTCACTGAAGAAACTCGGTTGATGGATTCAAAGTCTTTTACATCCACTGTCCGACTGATGATCTCGCGCTCTTGATTGGAAGTCCTGGCTCTGACGATCCAATCAAATTTATCTAGTTTCCGGAAATATCCTAAGTCGAAGCTCTGCTTGAGATCGGGATAAATATTTTGGGAATCGACAACGGGGGAGCGGTATTGATTGTCTTTCCAAGTGAGAAAAGCTTGAAATGTTTCGTTTTCAGAAAGCCGCTTTTGGTGGCCCAATTCAAGTTCTGCTTGATCGATCTTTCTGAGGGAGCCCAGATCGGCTTTGACCTTGGAAGTGTAAGTCGGGTCCGCAGAAATGGTTTTGATCGAAATGACTCCGATGAGCGCTTGTCCGCCGAAAGTCACCACCTGAGAACCTTTCAAAATTTCGATTCTCTCCACAAGGCTCAGAGGCAAAAGATTGATATTCAATGACCGTTGGGGTGAAGTGGCGTCATAAAGTGGGACTCCATCGAGAAGCACCAGAATGTGAGAAGAGTCACCCCCACGCAAGTACAGTTGATTGGTCACAAAAGCTCCATTGACGGAACTAAAGCCCCCGATTTTTTCTAGAACCTGGGCAATGTTCGAAGAGCCTGTCAGGGCAATTTCTTCTTTGGTGATCACAATTTTAGAAGAAGACTGAAAGGGGCGATCAATAATCAGAGTTTCGTAGTTCCCCCAGGCTAAAGACAAAGAGTTCAAAGATACAAAAAGCATCGTCAAAAATCCATTTAAGCGCATCGCTGGCTCCTTCGGTGAATGGGCAGGAACCTAACAGCTTTTTTGTTTAGAGGGAACTTTTTAGCAGTTGCAGAATTTGTTTTTCGACTTGGTTCTGAGAGTATGTCTTCAGGCAGTATTCTCGGGCTGACTGAACAAGGGAGGTTCGAAACTGGGTGCTCGTCAAGACTCGCTCTAACTGTTGCTGAAGGGACACAATGTCTTTGGGAAGAAAGAGAAATCCATACTTTCCGTTTTGAAGAAGATCAGGCACTCCACCAGCTTGGCTCGCGAGAACAGGTGTGCCAGAAGCCATAGATTCAATCACCACACGACCAAAGGTTTCCCCATAAGAAGGGAGAATAAAGAGATCAAGACTGGCCATGATTTCGGGAATATTTTTTTGAAAACCTAAGAAGTGAACTCGAGTTTCATAATCTTTTCCTCTGAGAAATTCCCGCAAGAGTTTTTCCGTCCCGGGAGTATTTCTCGTATCCTCACCCACGATAATCAGGTGCCAATTCTTAATCCCTCTGTCCCATAAAAGATTAAGGGCTTGAAGGGTTTCTCGCTGGCCTTTCTGAGGATCCAATCGTCCGATCAGGCCCAGCAGCATATCTGATCCATCCTGGGTAAATTGCGCTCGCCACGAATCAGATCTGAAATTTGGGCGGTACTTCTCGGTGTCGACGGGGTTGGGAATGACCGCGACCTGTGCCGAATGGAGAGGTGTCATTTGCAGAAGATTATTTTTGTGAAATTCAGAGAGAGCGAGCACTTTGGTCAAAGAGGAGTATAAGTACTTGTAGAAAAAACCTTTTTTGTGGACCCCTAAAGTCGTGTGAGAAAATCCGAAGAATTGGGTTTCATTCAGGAGATGGAAAATAGGTCCAAAAAGCCAGAGGTCCTTCAGCTGGTGAAAGCAAATCGTGTGCGGTTGGATCTGTCTGATCCAACGATAGATTCTCAAGCTTTCTAAGGGGTGGAAGTAGCCACTGCGGCGAAGAGTTTTAACCGGGATCTGGGCCAGAGCACACTGTTTTTCCAGTTCACTGTCGGCCAAAGTCAAAATTTGAACAGTGAGTCCAGCCTGACGCATCCAAAGTGCATGTTCCAGGCAAGCCATTTCTTGGCCTCCCCAGGAACGATTTAAGCAGACGTGAACAATCTTAAAGTTCATTGAAAATAGAAACTACCATGAACTTCAACTTGATTTCTAGCTAATTGAAGAGGGCTTGCATCACCAGCAGATTTCGAGCCTGCGGCGCGCTCCCTGCGCATTTGCTCCAGATGTTCAAGCCCGCGGGGTGTTTCTGAATAAATTTCGAGCAGAACCATGCCCACCGCTTCGCTATAGCCTCCATCAGCATAGATTCTTTGGATGGCATTTACTTTTGAGAAGCACCCGTCATCGTTCGACCACCACAATCTGACTTGCCAGGAGGGGCTTCTGTCCAAAGATGAGAAAGGAAAAAATCAAGGTTTTTTGGAATGGCATCATACTCTGTCGGAACTGCATAGCTTAGGCCAAACTTTGAATGCTTCGCTCGAATTTTCATGGATTTGGTTGAAAGGTAGTGTTTAGAACTTTGACAGAATCAGTAATGTTTACTTTGCACCTTAACTGTTTTCCCCAATCTTACGAAAAGAACCTGCGGAAGGTAGAGGTCCAGCATGTCTTTTCAGTATCGCAAAAATGAATCCCACAGTGGTGGGGATAGCTTTTGGACGTCGTAC
>JBKCXY010000269.1:0-27784 GCA_046315835.1 Pseudobdellovibrionaceae bacterium
ACACGCAAAAGCTTTCTCGTGGTTCGTGGTTGCATTTTGTCCTCCCCTAAATGGTTTTGTTTTGCGACATAACCCACTGAGCAAGGCCTGGACCAAGGGAAATGGACGCCTTTTGTCACTGACTTTGGAAGAACTTCACTCTAAGTTAAGGAGGATGTCCTACAAAACACATGTTTTTATATGCACTGCCGCCCCCGATAAGCCTGGAAAGTGCGGAAACAAGGGCTCTGAAGGCCTACGTAAGAACCTGAAAGAGCGTTGCCAGAACGAGGATTGGGGCAATTCTGTCAGAATTAACAGTGCTGGATGCTTGGGGCATTGTGAAAAAGGCATTAGCACTGTGATCTATCCAGAAGGTCTTTGGGATTTTCACCAAACACCTGAAAGTGAAAACTCACTTTTCGAGAAAATTAAAGCAAAGGCCACGAAAGACTAATTACTAATAACTGACTCAAAATCCTGTCCCTGGTCTCTGCTACCGCCTCAATGGAGCCAACATTTACTGATGAGATCTGCGTGTTCGTTGGTCATTTCTGTTTCTTGTAAAACAAGAAACAGAAATTCCGTCCGATTTCCTTTTTTCTCTGGAGAGTTAGGTAGTTAGAGGACGGCGTTCTGCTGAAGGGACAGGATTCTGAGTCAGTTGCTAATTACTACTTAGGAAAATCGAGCAGGATCCAAGCGTGGGTCTTGGGGTTTATTTTTAAGCAGCGTCTCAGCGACCCACTCACCCGAACCCAAACCTGTTTGAAGACCTAACATTTGATGTCCGCAAGCGAGCACCAGATTGGGAATCTCAGGACTTCGCCCCAACAACGGAAGCCCATCAGGAGTGCAAGGCCTCAGGCCCCGCCAAGTTTCCAAATATTGAACCTTCTCAGGAATCGCTAAAATTTGGCGAGCACCTTTCACCACAGCATCGAGTCTTCTCTGGGTAATTGAAAAATCTTGATCCACAAGCTCGAGAGTGCCAGCCACGCGCAAAGAATTCTTACGCGGAGTGATCGCCACCTTTTTTTCGATCAACATCACGGGAATTTTGGGCTGCCGCTCAAGCTCAGGCAAAATGATAGAGTATCCCTTTCCGCCAAGAATTGGAATTTTTAGACCCAGCTCCTGACTGAACTCTTTCGACCAAGAACCCGTCGCAAAGACGAAGCTCTCGGCAAACATCTCGCCGAGGGAAGTTTTGATTGATTTCAACTGCCGTCCCGAACCGGACTGAGAGATTTGTCCCAATCCTTGAAACTGGCAATGAGGGACAACTTTGACTCCCAGACGAGTTGCTTCTTTGAGGATGGCTTGAACAGTGCCGAGGGGTTCGGCATGGGCTTCTTTCTGAAAATAAACGCCGCCCAGATTTCCCTTGAGCGAAGGCTCCAGCTCCTGAGCTCTTTCACCGGACAAAATCTCTCCGGTGATTCCGAAAGGCTCTCCCCACTTGAGCTCATCAATGGCAGCCATTCGCCCGGAAGGTGTTTGACTGATCATCAAGAGTCCCTTTTTCTCGAATTGCATCAGCTCGGGCTGTGAGTGCGAAAGCTGTTCGTAGAGACGAAGACTTTCTTGGGACAAAGAAATGAGAATTTCCACACTAGATTTGGCTTTCTTCTCGTTCATCGAAAAAAGAAAACGCGTCAACCAAGAGATCAGATCCGGAGATAGGGATGGTTTTATATAAAGAGGGCTTTCTGGATTGAGCAGCCACCCCATCGACTTGAGCAGCATTCCTGGCATCGGCAGAGGCATCGCAAAACAAGGAGTCATCCAGCCCGCGTTCCCATAGGAGCAGCCATGACCCGGAAGATCCTGATCAATCAGTGTGACCTGAGTTCCCCCTCGCGCGAGCTGAAGTGCGGAGGAAGCTCCGATGATTCCACCACCAATAACAACAATGTCTGTCTTCATATCTTTCGAGGAAATATACAGGTGAATTCACAACCTTGCCCTGGATCAGAGCTCACTTCCACGCTCCCCCCATGAGCTTGCATGATGTGTTTCACGATGGCAAGACCGAGGCCCGTTCCCCCGACTTCGCGAGCTCTTCCTTTATCGATACGGTAGAATCGCTCGAACAGTCGATCGAGGTGCTCTGCAGAAATCCCTGGTCCATTGTCTATGACTTTAAGACGGATATTTCCCTGATTCTCAGACCAGAGAATCTGAATTTCTCCACCTTCTTGGATATACTTGATCGAGTTGCTGACTAAATTTTGCAGAGCTTGAATCACTTTCACGGAGTCAGCAAGAAAAGAGCTCGCATCCACTTGGATGCGAATCCGAATTTTTTTGGCGTTTGCTAAGTTTGATAATCGCTCGACGACTTCGTTGGTGATCATCACAGGGTCCACATGATCTTTTTTGATTCTGTATTCGCTCTCCAACGAAGACAGAGTCAGCATGTCATTCACAAGATCCACCAAACGATCCACACTTTTATTCACAATTTCCAAAAAAGTGAGAGCTTGGTCATATTTTCCCACTTGCAGATCTTCTTTCAAAGTAGCGACATACCCCTTGATAGAGGTCAGTGGCGTCCGTAGCTCGTGGCTGGCATTTTCAACAAACTCAATCCGGATTTGTTCTGCCCGGTGAATATCTGTGATGTCATGAAATAGAGCGTGCAAAGCATACAGTTCCCTGCTGCGCTCTTCCCGCAGTGGCGACACCAGCAAAGAATAAGTTCTCACCGCTCCATCTAAACGATTCACAATTTTCACAGTGGCTTGTGCTGATTGGGCATCGCTGAGAACCTTACGGAAAGCCATTAAAACCTCAGGCTCTCGAAAAACCTCTGTCAGAAGGACTGGCTGATTGGCCTGAATTTGCTTCATCAAATCTCGGGTCAGGAAGAACGTTGCAAAGCGGGAATTGTAGAACTTGATTCTTTCATCGCGACTGACACTCACCACCGCATCTTGGAGGCCTGACATCAGAGCTTGCGACTCTTCTCTCTCATGGGCCAGCTGGATCCTTCGTTTTTTAAGTTTTCTTCGGACCTTGTCGATGGCCCGTGAAATTTCTGAAAATTCACCCGGCTCATCCTCAAGCCAATCTTCTTCATCGACTTCGATGCCCTCCAGCTGTTTTTTGTTCGCTGTTTTCATCGCCTTTAAGATCAGGCGCCTCATTGGAATGGCGTACCTGTAGGCAATCAACGCAGAGAAGAGAGAACTCAAAACAAAGGCAATTCCGGAGTAGTAGAGAGTGGTGATCGTAAAAAAAGGGAAGTTAAGGACATAAGAAACCATCACCGTGGTCAAAACAATCAGTGAAATGAGCGCTGAAAGTTGTGTGAAATAGAGGCTGAGAAAAAAACGCCACGGGAAATAGGCTCCGAAGAGTTTCATGAATCGCCTTTGACTCTGTAGCCGACCCCGCGAATGGTTTCAATCACTTCTGAGCAAGGACCTAATTTCTTTCTTAAACCGAACACGTGGGTGTCTATGGTTCGTCCTGTGACATTGATGCCTTCGCCTTGCACGATTTCAATCAATCGATCCCGAGTCATCACTCGACCTTGTTCTTCAAGCATCGCCGAAAGGATTTTGAATTCGGAAGGCGTGAGATGAATCACTTCATTCATCGCTTTCACTTGATAGGTTTTAAGGTCGACCGTCAGCCCACCCGCCGAAAGGACCTCAAGACGATCTGTGGTCCCCTGAGGACTCTGTCGGCGCAGCAGAGCTCTCACTCGGGCCGCAAACACCGAGGGTTCAAAAGGTTTGGTGATATAGTCATCAGCTCCAGCTTCAAGACCTTGAACAATGTCAGTCGGCTCCGCCTTTGCTGTCACCATGAGCACCGGACAGTTTTTCTTGAGCCCATTCTCTGAAAGGTGCTTGAGGAGCTCAATTCCACTCAGTTGAGGAAGCATCCAATCCAAGACCACCAAATCATAATCTGTCTTTTTCAGCCAATCGAGGGCCTCAATGGCCGAACCACATTGCTGAACTCGATGGCCTTGCCTCAGAAGTAAAAGAGAGATGAGCTCACGGATTTCAGCTTCATCTTCAACGACCAGAATTTGTGCGCTACTGATACTCTCCGCCATGTCTGACATCCTTTCCCGAAGCCACAAAAATCACATCTTCAGCAATATTCGTCGCATGGTCTCCGAGTCTTTCAAGATTGCGAGCAATCAAAATCACATCCAGAGCACTCTCTGCATCCTTTGGAGACTTCTGAATATGAGACGTAAAGTCCTTAAAAACTTTTCCCTTGAGACGATCAACTTCGTCATCCATCAATAGAATTTCGCGTGCCAGTTTTTCATCCTCGCGAACAAAAGCATCCAAAGAGTCTTTCACCATCTTCCGCACCAGGATTGACATGAGCTCAAGATCTCTCAGTTCACCTAAAGCTGTCCGGGAAAAATAATCTCGCCCTGTGTAGGCGATATTGACACATTGATCACCCATTCTCTCAAGATCAGTATTGATTTTAATCACTGACATGATGAGACGAAGATCTTTCGCTTTAGGGCCTTGTTTTGCGAGAAAATTCAAACAAGCTTCGTCGACCAGTTTATGATCCACATTGATTCTTTTTTCAATTTCATGAACCGACTGAAAGCCACTGCTTTGACGATGAATGAGCGCTTGGATGGCGTGATCCAAAGCTTGCTCAACACAGCCGCCCATGGTGAGGATTTGGCTCTTAATTTGGTCCAGCTCACTGAGAAATTGTCTATTCATGAAATACCGCTCATTTCTGGCCACAAACTAGCGACAGACCCTTGGATTTGTCAAAAGTTGTCCCAACAAAAATCAAATCCTGACAGGAAATTTAATGCAAAGTTCTAATTTTTCTTGCGAGATCCCTATCCGAACAGTCATTCTTTATAAAAGTGGCCAAAAAGAAGAAAAAGACCTCCAAAAAAATGACTTCTCAGAAGAAATCAAAGACCTTGAGAAAGGCGAAGGTGAATCCTCACCGTTTGGCGGCCATTGATATCGGATCAAATGCCATCAGAATGGTGATTGCCGAGCATCACACCGGTGGTCTTAAGATCCTCAAAAAGTTTCGCTTTCCAATTCGCTTAGGTGCCGATGTATTTTCGAAGGGGCAAATCTCCGGTAAAAATTTGAAACTATCTGCCCGAACTTTTCGGCAGTTTAAACAGCTCAGTGAAAAGTTCAAAGTTT
Organism: Pseudobdellovibrionaceae bacterium; assembly: GCA_046315835.1. GTDB lineage: Bacteria > Bdellovibrionota > Bdellovibrionia > Bdellovibrionales > Bdellovibrionaceae > JAJTIC01. Next base: position 5,148 of record JBKCXY010000269.1, read on the forward strand.
CAAAGCTCAAAGCCGTTGCCACCAGCGCCCTCCGCGAAGCAAAGAACAAAAAAGCCTATATCGATTTGATTGAAAGAAAATCTAATATTCGTATCGAATTGATTGATGGCGTGGAAGAAGCTCGAGTGATTTATCAAGCCGTCAAACGCGAAGTCGCTTTGGAAAATTCTTACGCGCTATTGATTGATGTGGGGGGCGGGTCCGTGGAGCTGACTTTTTCAGATAAAGCTTTCATGTCCTCAACTCAGTCTTTTCCTTTTGGGACTGTGCGAACTTTAGAATATTTAAAGACCAAGAAACTGACAGAGAAAGACCTTCCCCGAATTGCGACTGATTTCTTGAAGCCACTCACACATTTTCTCCAAGCTCATGGTCCTGACCGTCTCGATTTTGCCGTGGGAACGGGGGGAAACCTTGAGACCCTGGGAAAGCTGAAGCCACTCCTTATTGGAGGGAATGTAAAGACCTGGCTCTCGCAAACAGAATTGCAACTCATGATCGAACGTCTTTCGCAGATGAGCCTCGAGGATCGAGTGAAAAAATTAAATCTACGCCCAGATCGAGCCGATGTTATTATTCCTGCCAGCTGGGTTGTACTCACAGTGATGAGGCAAGCTCAAGTTGAGAAGGTCCTCATTCCTCACGTGGGACTGAAAGATGGAGTGCTTTGGTCTTTAGCTCAAGAGACTTCCTATTTAACAAAAGCTCTCGGTTGAACGAGAAGCTCCAGAGTCGCCCGACCCGACACAATCTGAGTCAGATCATCTACCTCAAGGATGGCAAATCCTGATTTTTTGAGCTCTAGGATTGAATCTGTTTTTCCGGCAAGAACCCAGGACGCCAAAGTTGATAAGTGCGGCTCATGTCCGACGGCAACCACAGCAAGCTTTCGACGGGCAAACTGAGAAAGCCATTGGATAAAGGCCATGGGGGGCGCTTCAGGAACAAGTTCGGCGCTCTGATCAATTTTTGAAATTTTATACGCTTTCGCAATGATTTCTGAAGTTTGTTGTGACCTGAGTAATGGGGAGCACACAATCATATCGACATCAGGGCATAATCGAAGCAGCTCTTTCACCATTTGTTCGGATTTTTCTTTGCCTTTAGGTGTGAGCGGCCTTTTTCCATCTTCAATTTTCTTCAGCTGTGCTTCTTCTCGCTCCATCGCGATCGCATGTCTGAAAAGAATCAACTTCATAAGTCATCCGCCGTGGGATCACTCCCCACCACATCTTCAGTCATGACATGCTTTTGTTTGGCTTGGGTCATCAAGTGATGGTGAACCCCGAGGTCTGTGGATTTCCTTTGAATGTAAGATCCATCTGCAGCCATATCCCAAGTTTGCCTTTGATCTTTGATATAGGATTGTAAGATCTCCCATATCTTTTCTTTCGCTGAACGATCGAGAATAGGCACGACACACTCAACCCGTGCATGCAAATTCCGATACATCCAATCTGCAGAGCCAATGAAAAAGTCCCCATCAATGGGATCCTGAGCACCGTTTCTAAAATAGAACACTCGTGAATGTTCAAGAAATCGTCCCAGTGTCGACATCACTCGGATTTTTTCACTGAGGCCTCTGACCCCCGGCCTTAAACAACAGAATCCTCTGACCAGCAAATCAATCTGAACGCCTTGAGTAGAGGCCCCATAAAGAGCCGTCGAGATATCATTTTCTTCCATATTGTTCATTTTCGCGATGATCTGCGCCGGGCGGCCCTGTTTCGCGTGATCACCTTCACGCTCAATCATGCTTTTGAACTTTGAAAACATATTGATGGGAGCGATCAAGAGATGTTTGTAATCGCTCTTTAAGCTTCGCCCGGTCAAATAATGAAAGAACTCCACGAGCTCAGCAGTGATTTCTTCCTTGGCTGTTAAAAGCCCCATATCTGTATAGAACTTCGAGGTCGCTACGTTGTAATTACCCGTCCCCAAATGAGCGTAACATTTAATGCCTTCGGCTTCTTGGCGAACAACCAAAGCGGTTTTTGCATGAGTCTTCAGCCCGACGATCCCATAGACCACATGAACCCCTGCATTTTCAAGAGCTTGAGCCCAATAGATGTTTCTTTCCTCATCAAACCGAGCTTTCAATTCGACCAAACAGACGACTTGCTTACCCATTTCAGCAGCTCGGATGAGTGAGCGAATAAAGGGTGAGTGATCTCCGGTTCGATACAAAGTCATTTTGATCGCGACCACTTTAGGATCCTCAGCAGCCGCGCGAATGAATTTTTCCACGGTCGCATTGAACGATTCAAAAGGATTATGAATGAGCTGATCACTATGGCGAATTACTTGGAAGATTTGCGAAGGATCTTCATCCAAAAAAGACGTGGGCACCGCCGGAGTCCACGGAGGAAAACGCAGATTGGGAACTGTGAGGTCAGAAATGATGTTAAGGCCCGTATAATCAAGATCATCAGGCAACTCGTAGACATCTTCCTCGGAAAGTTCGAGCTCTTCCATGAGAAACTTGAGCATCCAAGGATCAGGATTTGGTCCATGCTCCAATCGCACGACTTCCGCAAATCTCCTCATTCGAAGTTCTTCTTCGATGAGTTCAAGGAGATCTTCGGCATCTTCCTCATCTCGACTCATATCCGCATTTCTCGTCAACCGAAATGGCATCACCCCGGTCACTTGCATCTGAGGAAAAAGATCCCTTAAATTTTCTTTAATAAGATCAAGCAAAGAAACAAATCTGAGTTCAGGTCCATTTTCAGCATCTAACTTCACCCATTGTGAGAGCACCTGAGGGATTTTTACTCGAGCAAATAGCTTCTCATCTTGCTGAGGGTGTCTGAGTGTAATTCCCAAAGACGTTGATAAGTTTGAAATGAATGGAAAGGGATGCCCCGGATCCACCGAAAGCGGCGTCAGAACAGGGAAAACATTTTTCATGTAATACTTCTGAGCAAATTCTTTTTCCTTCACTGTGAGATCTGGCCATTGCAGAAGTCTAATCCCTTGCTGAGCAAGGGCTGGCCGCAAAACTTTTTGGAAACAATGGGCTTGGTCCTTCAGCATCGGCATCACTGTTTGTCGAATTTCTGAGAGCTGCATCTGCGGAGTTTTACCGTCTGAGGATTTCGCAGAAACGCCATAAGCCACTTGGCGTTTAAGCCCCCCCACACGTTTCATAAAGAATTCATCGAGATTCGAGGCACAAATGCTAAGAAACTTCACTCGCTCCAGAAGTGGATTTCGCGAGTCTTCGGCTTCCGCTAAAACTCTGCGATTGAAATTCAACCAGCCAATCTCGCGACTGGTAAAATTCGTTGAGGAGGACAGAGGGTGCTCCACGATTCGCGGCTTTCGCGGGCCTCGCTTCTTGGACGTGGCTGTTTTTACTTTGCGATTCGGCGTTCGATTCATGAGATTCCTTAAGCTGTCGTTGTCTCATCCTAGAACATAATTAACATTGTGTGCAGGCTCGTTTTTCGCTTATCTCAGCCTCGACTTTAGCCGATAAAAAAGCATGACCCAGTCTCTGGCCAAATACCATGCAAGGCAACCGCGTTACATTCTTCAGACCGAAGATAACACACTTATTCGTGTGGCAGGTCCGAAACAAGTTCCCTGGGAAGAGGGCACAGAGATTCGAAACATCTCCTTGTCAGGATTGGCATTTACTGCCCCCTCAGACCTCTGTCCTTTGGTCGGGGAAGTGATCAAGGTCCAGTTCGAAGTTCCTGGCCGCCTGGCAAAAAATGGCCAGACAACCATGGCCTGTTATGGCCTGGTCACTCGGCTCGAGCCTCAAGGCTCCCATCAAATGCTGGTAGGTATTCAATTCGTAAAGCTCGAGCTCAGTCATAAATTGATTTTACTTCAAGGGCTGGCCCTTAAACTTCGAGAGCAACAAGCAAAAATTCAACAGCAGAAAGAAAAGCTGAAATGGCACTACCACAGCCACCAGTGGCGCCAATGGCTTGGTTTTTTAAGCTCAGGATTAGTCCTGATTTTGAGTTTTTGGATTTCACTCAGAAACTAGTTTTGTGATTTCTCGAGGATTTTTTCGAGAACTTCGTTATCTTTGATAAATTGAATCCCTGACCGATTGCCATCGATCCACTTCACTTCAGCACTCAAATTATGACGTTTACCCAAAGCCTTAAGAAGGATCGTGAGTTTCACGAGATCACCTTCCTTCAGGGGAGTCGCTGATTCGGTCCATTCGATGCACGCCCCCGTCGAAGACAGGTCTTTCAGATTCGAGATAAAGCTCACCGCTTTTCCGTAAACTTCAACATTGGCTTTTTCTTTTGTTTTGAATCTCTGTGCACTCATCTTAATAAGTATATCGGACTTCTACAGAATAAATAAACGAGAAGACTTAAATTCCTAAGCGGGCCAGAAATTCATCTCGAGAGATGTACTTTCCGCCAAACATTTCGACAAGACCCGTGACCATTTGAACGTCCATCCACTTGAGCCCAAGGGGTTTGAGCTCTTGGATCAACTGAAAAAGAGCGTACTTCGAGGCCCCTGTCTCAAGATGAAACATGCTTTCTGCGGAGAAGTATCGACCCCGCGGACAGTCAGACAGCACACCGTACACTCCCCCCACCAAAACCTCACCTTTCCAGACTTCGAGGGACAGAGCTTTGCCTTGACGAAAGAGTTCCGTGTAAGCACCAATCATTTCGGGCAATATCCAAGTCCCCGCCTGACCTTTTCTAGGTTGCCGACGACATTCTTCCATCACTTGAGTAAAGGCTCGATTCACCGAGACCTCAGTGCCCCGCCAATCCCTCAACGCTCTTTTCACTGAGCGATTGATCTGCTGATCCGCAAAATCAATCACGCCCCGCTGTTGAGGGGAAAACCAAAGCCAAGGTAAATCCGGCTGCGGCCAAGGAAAAATACCCTTCTGATAGGCCGCGACCAAAGCTTCAGCGTTCATGGGCCCCCCGACGGCAACGAGGCCTTCAGGAGATGTTTTTCGCGGATCAGGAAAGAGGATCATAACGCCAGTCTAATCTTTTCAATCCTTCCTGAGAAGCTTGATTCTCAGAGCTCTTTCTTCTAAAACCAAAGGCCATAACAGGGACTGTTAACTCATGAAATTGAATTCAATGATCGTTAAAAAATTTGGTGGCACCAGCGTCGGGTCTATCGAACGCATTGAGGCCGTTGCTGACAGAATGATTCGCGACATCCAATCCGGACAGAAAATTGTCGTGGTTGCCTCCGCGATGTCCGGGGAAACCAATCGTCTCGTCGCCCTTGGCAATCAGATTGATCCCAACTACCGGGGTCTAGCCTATGATATGCTGGTGGCGAGTGGTGAGCAGGTTTCCATTGCACTGCTTGCGATCGCTTTTGAAAAACGGGGCTACCGAGCAAAACCTCTCTTGGCCTATCAGCTGGGGATTGAAACTGACAATCTCTATTCCAAGGCCCGAATTCAGAAAATCAAAACTGAAGTCATCGAAAATCTCCTGAAAGAAAACATCATTCCTGTGGTCGCTGGATTTCAAGGGGTCGATGAAAATATGAATATCACCACTCTGGGCCGGGGAGGCTCAGACACCACGGCCGTTGCTCTCGCTGCCGCTCTTGGCGCTCCCGACTGTGAGATCTATACTGATGTTCCCAAGGTTTTTACAGCCGATCCGCGCTTAGTGCCCAAAGCCAAAGAAGTCGATAAAATCTCATTCGAAGAGATGATGGAAATGGCTTCGCTCGGGTCCAAAGTATTGCATATTCGCTCTGTAGAAATTGGCGCCAAACACAATGTTCGTATTCATGTTCGAAGTACTTTTGAAACTCGAGAGGGAACTTGGATAGTTCCCGAAGGAGAAATCATGGAAAATCCTGTTGTTAGCTCAGTCACCCATGACCCCAACACGGTCGTCATCAAACTGAACCCCGTTCCTGCGGGCACTGATTTCCTGGCAGGACTTTTCGATAAGCTCGCCGCACGCGGAGTGAGCATTGATATTATCACTCAAAGCCAATCTGAAAGTGGTCAGCGCTTGGCGTTCAGTGTGACCTCTGAAGATCTACCACTGACGAACAAAGTTCTTGATGAAGTCCTCGCCAACCAAAAAGTCGAGCGCATCACCATGGACAAAATGGCCAAAATTAGCGTCATCGGCGTGGGCATGAGAAATCACCCCGGTGTCGCTGCCCGCTTCTTCCAAGTCCTCGCCAAACAGAGCATCCCCGTTCACTTGGTCACCACTTCAGAAATCAAAATCAGCGCAGTGATCGACTCAGAACGCCTCAAAGAAGCCGCCAACTCCCTTCACAGCGTGTTTGATCTCGATACTGGATCAGCATTGTGAATAGAAGTCTTCAGCCGATAGAGCTCAAAATGCTGGTCCATAAAAACAAGAAGATACTCTTGTACGTAAAAAACTGAATTTCAGCAGTGACGCCGATCAGAAGCAAAGGCAATAAATAGAGAATTACTTGAGGCAAAGATCGCAGTGCCCGCACGGTTTCCCCTCTTTTCCAAAGTAATTCAGGATCTCGATCACACGACAGCCGTCGTTCATTTGACAGTAATGCACGAGATCCAGAAGCTTAGATTGACTCGCTTTCAGTCTCAGATCTTTTTCATAAGGTGCTAAGTTCTCTGGTGTCGGATGATCCACTGCCGAGAAGGGGAACCTCCCCCGCTTGGGCTCAAGGCAGCCCCAGCGCTCAAGGAGATTGACGGAAGTTTCCACTCGGTAATCTCGCGAGTTGTAAAAATTCATTTGCCGACGAAGAAACTCTAGTCCCTCAGATTCAAGACCGGAACCACCCCGAGCAATCAAATTATAAACGCTTTGAATAAAGCCCCCATCAGGATTGGCCCACTTGAGAAACTCAAGCTGAATCGACACATCTTCTTCATCGTAAAACAAATGACATTCACTGGGGAGGCCATCTCTCCCGGCTCTCCCAACCTCTTGGTAGTAAGACTCAATGGAATTCGGAACTTCGAAATGAATCATGGCTCGCACATTGGCTTTATTGACCCCTAATCCAAAGGCAGGTGTCGCCACAATCACAGAGCCCTCTGAATTCATGAACTGCTCTTGCTGGCGTCTCCGCTCTTGAGGCGGCAGGTCCCCATGATAAATCAAGTGCGGTTGACTGAACTGCCGCAAAAAATCAGAAATTTTGTACAGCGTCGAAATCAGCGAGGTGTAAATTATTTTGGGCCCAGGATTTTGATGAAGAACACCAAGGGTGTTGCGAATTTTTTCATCGATCCCATACACCGAGTGAACATTCAAGCGCAGATTAGGTCTTTCAAGTCCCGCATCAAAAATGGCTGCCTGGTCAATCCCAAACATCTCACAAATTTCTTTTTGAACTTTGGGTGTGGCCGTGGCAGTTAACGCCAAGGTGAGAGGACGTCCCAATTTTTGATGGATCTCCCCAAGCCTTGAAAATTCTGGCCGAAAATCATGACCCCACTGAGAAATACAGTGAGCTTCATCAATGGCAAAAAGATCGATTTTTCTTCCCGACAGCGCCTGCCAAAATTCCTCTTTGCGAAATCGCTCAGGCGTACAGTACAGAATCTTGAACTCACCCCGAGAAATTCGATGGAGACGACTTTCCCGTTCCTGCTTGCTCAAGCTTGAATTGATGAACGTCGCGGGAAGTCCTTTCGCGCGCAACTCATCGACTTGATCCTGCATCAACGCAATCAGCGGGCTAATCACCAAGCAGAGATCTCCTTGCACCAGGGCGGGCAGTTGGTAACAAAGACTTTTTCCCGTCCCCGTGGGCATCAGCGCCATGGTGTTTTGGCCTGAGTACAGACTCAAAAGCACGCTTTCTTGAACACCCCGAAATTCAGCATGACCCCAGTGCTTTTGCATGAGCTCTTTGGACTTTTGTAGGCATGCTGTGGAAGCGTTAGACATTATTTTGCTCTGCGTAAATTCGCCTCAAAGGCCCTTTGCCCTTCAGGCCATCTCATGATAGTCCCTATTGGTTCTTTAAAACAACAAAAACTGAACAACAAACTGTTAAGAATTCAGGGGATATCATGGCTAAAAAATGGGACATCAATCTCGTCAGAAATATCGGTATTTCTGCTCACATCGATTCAGGGAAAACAACTCTCTCTGAACGTATCCTTTTCTACGGTGGTAAAATTCACGCCATCCATGAAGTGAAAGGTAAAGACGGCGTCGGTGCCACCATGGACTCCATGGATCTTGAAAGAGAAAAAGGGATCACGATCCAATCCGCAGCCACTCAGGTTCAGTGGAAAGACTACACCATCAATTTGATCGACACTCCCGGGCACGTGGACTTCACCATCGAAGTTGAGCGGTCACTCCGCGTCCTTGACGGAGCGATTCTCGTTCTTTGCGGTGTTGCTGGGGTTCAATCTCAGTCCATCACCGTTGACCGTCAGATGAAACGTTACGGCGTTCCTCGCTTGGCATTCGTGAACAAATTGGACCGTCAAGGTGCGAACCCTTTTCGCGTCAAAGATGCTCTCGTTGAAAAACTCAGATTGAATGCAGTCATGTTCCAGATCCCCATCGGTTTGGAAGAAAACCACAAGGGGGCCGTGGACCTCGTGGAAATGAAAGCTTACCAAAACGAAGGTGCCAACGGTGAAAAAGTCACTGAGATCCCCATTCCTGAGGACCTCAAAGCTCAAGCCGCTGAGTATCGCCAAATTATGATTGAGAAATTGGCAGATGTCGATGAAAGCATCGGCGATAAATTCTTAATGGGTGAAGAGCCCACGAACGACGAAATCAAAGCAGCCACTCGTAAAGCAGTCATTGGTTTAAAACTGGTTCCCGTTTTCTGCGGATCTGCTTTCAAAAATAAAGGTGTTCAGTTGTTGTTGGATGCAGTCACAGCTTACCTACCAACTCCTGAAGAAAAACGCGAGCATGCTCTCGATCTGAACAAGAACGAAGAAAAGTTCGAACTGTTCCCAGACAACACAAAGCCTCTTTGTGCTTTGGCGTTTAAACTTCAAGAAACTCAATTTGGTCAGCTCACCTACATGCGTGTTTATCAAGGTAAGATGTCTAAAGGTGATTTCATCGTGAACACCTCCAACAAACGTTCTGTGAAAGTTCCTCGTTTGGTGCGAATGCACTCGGACAAAATGGAAGATATTGATACGTCATACGCTGGTGACATCGTTGCCGTGTTCGGTATCGACTGTGCCTCAGGGGATACTTTCGCGACTGAGGGATACGACGTTTCGATGCAGTCAATGCACGTTCCAGATGCCGTGATTTCTTTGGCGATCGCGCCGAAAGATAAGGCTGGGGCGAACAACTTTTCAAAAGCTCTTCAAAAGTTCAGAAAAGAAGACCCTACTTTCCGAGTCCACCGCGATGAAGAATCTGCGGAAACCATCATCTCTGGAATGGGTGAGCTTCACCTTGAGATTTACGTGGAGCGTATGAAGCGTGAGTTTAACTGTGAAACGATTGTTGGTAAACCACAGGTGGCCTACCGCGAGACAATCTCACAAGAAGCTAACTACGATTACACTCATAAAAAACAAACGGGTGGTTCGGGTCAGTTTGCAAAAGTGATCGGTAAAATTTCTCCGCTTCCTGCAAACTCTGAAGAGACTTTCAAATTCGAAAACAATGTTGTCGGTGGTCGAATTCCTAAAGAATTCATCCCTGCTGTTGAAGAAGGTTTCAAAGAGCAATGCGCTAAGGGCCCATTGATCGGATTCCCTATCGTTGGTGTGAGCGTTGAGCTGACAGACGGTGCTTACCATGACGTTGACTCGAGCTATATGGCATTTAAAATTTGCTCGATGGCAGCAATGCGAGAAGTTTACTCCAAAGCGAAGCCCATCGTCCTTGAGCCAATGATGAAGCTTGAAACAACGGTACCTGATGAATATCAGGGTGCAGCTGTCGGTCAAATCAACCAACGACGTGGAATCATCGTGAACACTACGGCCTTCGAAGGAAATGCGGTGATTGAAGCTCACGTTCCGCTCACAGAAATGTTTGGTTACTCAACAGATCTCCGCTCGGCGACCAAAGGTAAGGGTGAATTCTCCATGGAATTCGCTCACTACGCTCAATGTCCTCGAAATATCCAGGACGAACTGGCGAAAAAATACCAAGAGAAGCGAGCTGCTGAACAGAAGTAATCGTAATTGTTCCGTTTTTTCGAAAAAGGCCTGCGTCATGCAAGCCTTTTTTTTTGAGCACACTCTGAGGAACATGCTAGCATGCATCCTTTATGACGAGTGTTTTAGCTCTTTTCGTTCTTGTCCTCAGTGTGTCTTTTCTATGCTCCTTACTTGAGGCGATATTCCTGTCAGTCAGCCCTGGCTTTGTCGCAACTCTTGCTAAAGAAAGAGCCTCTGGTCGGCTTTTGGAGCATCTCAAAGAAAACATTAATCGGCCTATCTCTGCCATCCTCACTTTGAATACGACGGTGAATACTTTGGGCTCAGCAGTGATTGGTGCAAAGGTGCAGGAACTTTACGGGAATGAAGCCGTGTCAGTGCTGTCTGCTGTTCTGACTCTTTGTATCCTCATCCTTTCGGAAATTTTTCCAAAGATTCTCGGAGCCACCTATAACAAGCAGCTCGCGCCCTTTGCCGCTTATGTGATTCAGATCTTGATTTTTCTGATGTATCCCATCGTCCGCTTGTCAGAGATCCTCGCTCACCTTGTGAGAAAATCTGAAGATGAAGTATCGATGACCCGAGAAGAGCTCATTTCTACTGCTGAAATTGGAGTGGACGAAGGAACTCTCCATAAAAAAGAGTCCGCCATTATTAAAAACTTACTCATGCTCAATAATATTTATGTTTCAGATATCATGACACCAAGGAGTGTATTTTTCGCCTTGGAAGCTTCTGAGACCGTGGAAGATGTCAGCCAAAGATTCAAGCCGATCCGTTTTTCAAGGATTCCAGTCTATCAAGACTCTCTAGATCATGTCATTGGACTGACCCATCGCTATAAGATCCTTGAAGCGCTCAGTAACGATCAGCATAAGAAGACCATCAAAGAAACAGTTTCGCCCATTAACACGGTGTCGGAACGGATGACTGTGGCTTCGGCCATCGATTATTTTGTGAAACACAAAGAACATTTAGCACTGGCTGTAGACGAGTACGGCGTAGTCACGGGTCTTGTGACTCTGGAAGACGCGATCGAAACATTGCTGGGAGTAGAGATTGTCGACGAGTTCGATAACATCACAGACATGCGCCAGTATGCTCTTGAACAGTGGCAGATTCGAAAGCAAAATTTAAGGAAACCGACGTGAAAACATCTTTTAGCCTTTTCTATGTGACTTTCCCAGATATGCAATCAGCAGAGGCTTTTTCACGACTTTGTCTCGCTGAGAAAGCCGCAGCCTGTGTGAATATGTTTCCAGGAATGAAGTCCGTCTACTGGTGGAAGGGTGAAATCCAGACAAACAGTGAAATCGTCACTTTGATCAAAGCCCCATCCCATCACAAATCTCGTCTGGAAAAACTTCTTAAGGATCGACATCCCTACGAAGTGCCATGCCTGATTGAAATTCCTACGTCTTCAATTGGTTCTGATTACGAGAAGTGGCTTCTTGAAAGCCTCAAGTAGTGTCACTTTGAAGCTTCTGATTCGATGGCGGGAGCCGTTGACACCGGCAAGATCACAAAGCGAACTCCAAGAACAAAGCCCAAGGTGAGCATTGCTAAGATCAAGAAAAGCTTAGCAAAGCTCAAAGCTGAAGCCGAATCTGTGGTGTTAAGTTTTGTTTTTTCCATTGAGCTTGCCTCTTCCAATGTTTAAGCTTTGCTAATTCTATGCCTTGATTCTGGTGTCAGGAGGCCCCGTGACCAAAGCCGAATTAGCTCGAGAGATCGTTAAAATTGCCAAACTCACTGGCCAATTCAAACTGCGCTCTGGGCAAACATCAGAATTCTACTTTGATAAATATCGCTTTGAAGCGCAGCCTCGACTGCTCGCTGCAATTGCAGATCAAATGAAGGCCATGATCCCTCCGGGAACAGAAGTCCTCGCGGGCCTCGAGATGGGCGGGATTCCCGTAGCGACGGCTCTGAGCCTAGCCACCGGCCTCCCTGTCGCCTTTATTCGCAAGAAAGCCAAAGACTACGGCACTTGCCAGTTTGCTGAAGGCGTGGACCTGAAAGGAAAGAAAGTCTGTGTGATTGAAGATGTGGTAACCACGGGGGGCCAAGTGATTTTGAGCACCCAGGATTTGCGGTCATTGGGCGCTCAAGTGGAACATGTTCTTTGTGTGATTCATCGGGGATCTGGACAAGAACCCAAACTCACCGAGATTGGGCTCAAGCTTCATCCCCTTCTGACTTCTAAGGATTTGGAGTAAGCTCTCTGGGCGGCAGCTCTGCACGCGGCAGTTCCTCGAAAGGGGCCGATGGATTGGTTTTCCCGAGAGTGTATTGATTCGCAAGGGTTTTATAAACTGTTTGAATCCAGTCTTTGTATTTAGTCACGCTCGTGTAAGCAACGCCATAAGAACAAGCGGCATCGGGATCGGCAGGATTAAAGACATAAGAGGCCACTCCGATTTGGCGCAAGATACCTTTCGGATCGCGCATCATCGCTGGGCCACCAGAATCACCAGCACAAACACTGCTTTCACCGCTTTGATCCAAGAACAGCACTGATGAAGATTCGTCGTTAGATCCTCGCTCAGTATCCAAAGGTTTCACCTTTGTATAGCGAAGGAGCGGATCATTCTTATCTTCGACGTCATACTCTTTTGTTTTGCCGTAGCCCGCGACATAAATTTCAGAACGCGGAGACATTTTCAAAAACTCATTGGCCAGCTTCATTGTTCTCTTTCCTGAGGGTGCGGCTCCTGAAATTCTCACAAGAGCGAGGTCATCTTGAATTCTTCGCGAACTCCCTTGATAGCCCCGGTGGACAATCACTTCGTCCGCTTTCTTACGATCCACACTTTTATTCTCGAGATCGCACACCGGCTGAGGAGAAAACCAAATCTCAACATCTTCGATCTCTTTGGCCTCGTCCACACAATGAGCGGCAGTGAGTATAATATTTGAATCAACTAAAGAACCCGTACAGATGGTAGCCCCGCCTCTGACCCGCTGAACGACAAAAACAAGCGATTTTGCCAGTGGAGAGTTCCTTCCGACCACTGTCCCATTGATTACACCGACATTTTCATCCCCACCCTCAGCGCAAGTCACAAACACCTCTGCGGCTGGACCAGAATCGTCCTTGCTACAACCCACGATGGAAATGACAAGTGCTACGAGAAGAAAAATTCCTTTTTTCAAGAAGCCCCCTAAAATTCAAAGTGGCGCCAAAATAGGGCACTTTTTTAAGAAAGTCTTGCGCTCATTTCTATTTTAAGAACTCTTAAGGTGGCTTTTGAAGAAGCTTCCTAGGTGTTCAAACACAAAACAGGTAAAATTTACTTTTCTGCCGCGATGTAAGCGATCCAGGACTGGCACTCCTCGCCCTTCTCAGTTCGGGTAAAGACCCCATCGCCTTCGCCCTTTTTAGTCGTCCCTTCCCAATAGACATGGGTTTTTTTAAAGCCAACTTCCTGCATGATTTCTCGAAGTTCAGGAATGGACCACATTCGCCAGTCATAGATAAAGACCCGTTCACGCTTCGGCTGACCCTTCATCTTGAAGTGAATGTAAAACTGGGCTCTGCTCGTCACCGGATCGTAACTCGCTTGATCCCAAAAATACGTAAATGCTTTGTAGTTTGTTTTCTCTTCATTGGCTTCAAAACAGTGACTCCCGCCGAAACAATCGACGACAAAGATGCCGTTCTTTTTGAGCGACTTATAAACGTTCTGAAAATACTGCTTCATGATTTCACGTGACTTAAACACGAAATAAGAAAAATTCATCGCAATCGCAATATCTGCCGTCGGTAATCCACTCTTCAGAACATTTTGTTCGATCAGACGAAGTCGCTTTTGCTGAGATTCATTCAGCTTCTTAAAGCCGTGAGCTTTCCCGTACTCCAGAGGCTCTGGATCAAGATCAACCCCAATCGCAGAAAAATTCTTATTGAGCTTGATCCACTCACAAGACAGAGCAAAGGTCCCACAAAAATCTTCTCTCAAAAGCTGGGGATCTTTCTTGCGAATTTCCCGGTAAACTTTCCTTAAAAATTCTACATCGGTCTCAGCGCTTTGAACGGCTTTTTGATAAAGTTCATATTTATCAAAAAGCTTCTTTTTGCCGATTTTATGGACTCTTCGGCGCGTCTGAGACTGTGGCATTAAGGTACTTCTCTCGCGATTTCCCGAATGTGATCTGCAATTTCATGTTTTTGCGGAACTGAATTATCCTCAAGGTGAGGATGTAACCCAATCCCAGGAAGATTCTTCCCAGCGAGGACTCGCGGACGTGCCAAGAGATCGTAAAACAATTCCTGTGTGGTTCGATACACGAGGTGTTCAGCAAAATTGGTGACTTCGGTATCTTCATTCACGAAAAGCACTCTTCCCGTCTTTTGAACTGAAGCTTTAATCATCTGCCAATCGTAGGGATAAATGCTTCGCAGATCGATGACCTCCACAGAGATCCCCTCTTGGGCCATTTGATCAGCCACTTCGTTACAAAGAAGTAAGTGCCGTCCCCAAGACACCACCGTGATCTGATTTCCCGAACGAGTGATCTTTCCTTGGCCAATTTCTACCATGTAGGGCTCAAGCTTGGGCCATTTTGATTTCCACTTTGAACGATCCCCAATGGGTGCATCGATCATAGCTTTGAGTTCTTTTTCATCAGAAGGTTCTCCGGGAATCAGCTCTTCCCCACGAACTCGCATGAGAGCTTTTGGCTTTAAGAACAAGACTGGATTGGGATCTTGAATCGCCGACAGCAAGAGACCGTAAGCATCCAACGGATTCGATGGCATCACCACTTTCCAACCAGGTAACCGAGAGGCCCAACTGTCGAACGAGTGGGAGTGATAGATAGATCCTCGAATTCCCGCTCCCACCGGAGTCATTACAACCAGTGGCATAGGATACTGACCGTTGGAAACCCAAAGACTATTTCCCGCAATCTTCAGAAGATCGACAGTATTAAAAATATAATCACAGAACTGGATTTCGGCCACACAGCGAGTCCCTGTCATCGCAATCCCCATAGCCATGCCGATGATACCGCGCTCGTCGAGAGGTGTATTCCATGAATTTTTCAAACCTTGAGTGGCTGTGAAAACACCCCCGAGAGGAGCTCCCACATCTTGACCAAAAATATCTGAAACGCCCATTTGAGTTTCGCCATAATGAAGAGCCATTCGAATGGCTTGAGCCATATTTGCCATTAGAATTTCCTCCAGTCTGCGTTTTCACTGTTCACAAAAACATGATCCCAAACACTCTCTGGAGTGGGAACTGGCTCTGAACGAACTTTCTGTTGAGCTTCAAAACCTTCTTTTTCATAGGATTCCCAAAGGGCTTTGACTTCGCTGTCTTTGATCATCCCTGCTTTAAGCAGCTTTGCTTCAAAGTCTTTCAAACAATCAATTTCTTGGTTCACAAAGTTCGCACCCGAAGCCGAAGAGTGCCCGTAAAGACGTGATAATCGAGCTTCGATGAATGACGGCTTTCCGGTTTTGCGGATATATGCCATTTCTTCTTGAATCGCGAGATAAGATTCCACCGGATCATTTCCATTAATGACTCGAGAACGGATATTGAAGGCCTTGGCACGATCAGCGATAGCTGATTCACCATGCTGTCCTTCGAACGAAGTTGAAATCCCCCACCAGTTATTTTGCACCGTCAACAAAACCGGTAGCTCTTGGTTTTTCCGTGAGGACCAAATCAAGGAACTGGCAAAATCCCCTTCCGCTGTTCCCGCATCACCACCAGTCACCACAGTCAGAGCTTTTTTCCCAACCTTTTTTTGAACATGAGCCGTTCCTAGAGCCATGATGTACTGAACTTCGATGGGTGAACTCACAGGCACCACATTCCATTTCGGAAAACAGTAGTGGTTCGAAAAATTTCTTCCCCCGGTACTGGGATCTGTCACACGGTTCATGATCAATCGAATGGAATCAATCATCTCAAGACCCATTGCAACCAATGTCGGTGTACATCGGTAGTGCAGATGCCAGTAATCATGCCCAGGTCCCTGGCCAATCTTACCGAGCATTCCCAACGGAACTCCCCACGCTTCTTCTCCGGGTCCACCGATCCAAAAAAAAGCATCACCCGCTTTGTAGATCTTAATGAGTCGCTCTTCCAAAACACGGCTCTTGACCATATGATCATGCATTTTCAAAAGAAGGGCCTTCGGAAGCCCTCCAAAGTCGATTTTGGTTGGTTTTTTAGATGTCTTTTTTGTCATGGTTTCTCTTACCGTAAAGCTCATTTTCAAGCATCAAATTGCAAGATGACGAATTGCGAAATTACTTCCGACCGCCCCGTTGCCGGTCTGAGTTTGCCCCTGAAGATTGAACTCTCACTTCCGCTGCGCAGACTTCGCAAAGTTGTCGCAACTCAGGATCTGAAATGAGTCCTGAGTACTGTAAAACCTTCTCTTGGGCTTCGGCATTGTGGGTGCCGTTGACTCGTTGAAACTCACCACCCACAAGATCTCTCTGATAGGGGCTGCTTGTCAAAAACACGGGGTCCTCTCCGTAACCAGGTCTTTCCAGAGAATCGACAGCTTTCAATTCATAGGCAAAAGATTGGAGAGCCGCTTTTCCCGTCTGCTGAAGCACTTCAAATTTTTTCGATGAGACATTGAGTGTGACTCGCGTGCCCTGCAGTTCTCTCAATTGATAGACCACGGTTTTTCCTGAACAACTCAGGCGGTCCAGGGGTAATCCATCAGCCTTCACCACAGAGAAAACATCTTGGATTTTGGCTAGACATTCTTTCCTGCCACCTCGATCAACAACTTGGTGTGGAGCCTCTGTCTTCTCATACTCTTCCTTCTTTTTGGCAAAGTAGATTACAGAAATACCGAGGCCCACATTGACGATGTCTTTACTCCAATCTTTCTCTGTTGCATGGGCGGTTTGCAAAAAAAGATGAGCGACTTGGGGGTTCGTGGCTAAACGGTTCATGGCCCTTAAGACTTCAGCGGGCCCTTTCCAGTGCGGAAACTGCTGCTTCTGACCGTTGATAACAACAGTCCCCTCAGAACCTGAAACTTCTCCCATACGAAGAAAGTTCTTTCCTGATCTCAAGGAAATTTCTCCTTTTTCAACTTCGATCTTAGGGAGAGGACTTTGCGCAAGGTCTGGGCGCAGCTCCAGAACTTTGAGCAGAAGAGCTCTTTCACCACTGGAAGCTCCGCTAGAGAGCTTTCTTACAAACTCCCCCAAATTTTTACTGTTTCGATGGTCGAACAGAACTTGATCCTGAAAAGTCATTCCCTTCGAGGCGAACACTTGAACGGGAATCAACAGAATCAATGTCAAAAATTTCATAACTACCTCTTTGTTGCCACGGACTTCGAACCCATTAGTTGAATGAGATCCATCAACACATTGGTGGCCTCTTGAACATCGGGGCGCTTCAGATACTCTTTTTCCTTTTCAGCTTTTGATTGATTCTTTGCTGACTTGGCTTTTTCTTTTTTCTCTTGAGCCTCTTTGTCTTTGACCACTTCGCTGAGCTTAATGAGCTTTCCCTTAGCTTTGGTCTTCTCTAACTCAGTGACAATTTTTTTGAATTCTTCATTTTGATCCACTCGAAGCTTGGACTTCTCACGTAATTGAGGAATCCACTCTGGCTGAACCATCGACCAAGCTGAAGCCCCTTCTTTGACAAAAGCTTCATTGGACAGGAACGACGTTAATTTCTTAGGAGGAAGAGAATACTCGAGAGTCTTCTCCCCCATATCATCGGTCACATAGGGACCAGGAATTTGAATGTCAGAGTCAACCCCGCGATGCTGGGTTGAGTCTCCGCCGGCTGTGAAGAACATCCCCACAGTGACTTTGATTGCTCCCAAATTCTGTGGAATTTGCATCACAGACTGAACACTCCCTTTACCGAAAGTATGATCATTGCCCACGATAACAGCTCGCTTGTAATCTTGAAGTGTCCCCGCCACAATCTCAGAGGCACTCGCTGAAACTCTTGAAGTGAGAACAACCATAGGACCGTTCCAATCCACCAAAGGATCATTATCTTTGAGGATAATTTCCCCACGGCCTTCATCTCTCGAGCTCTGCTTCACAACATTTCCCGTCTGAAAGAAGAGACCTGCAATTTTCACAGCATCTTCGAGCGAACCGCCGCCATTATTTGAAAGATCAAGAACGAGGCCATCAGCTTTTTTGGTCTTAGCTTCAGCAATCAATTTCTTGAGATCGGCAGCTGCTGACCTTCCCCCGCGTGAAGAGTCCGCATAGAATGAGGGCAGATTCAATAGAGCAATTTTCCTTTTCACGCCGTTCACTTCACGGTCAATATAAGTGAGGGATGCCGCATCGTCTTCCAAGTTGATTTTATCTCGAGTTAAAGTGACCTCAAAGCGACCTTTGCCTTCACCTTGCTTTCGCAAAATTGTCAAACGAACCTTAGTCCCTTTGCGACCACGGATCAATCGCACAACATCTCTCAAGTCCATCTCAACAACATTTTCAAACTTACCTTTTTCACCTTGAGCGACCGCTATGATACGATCCTTCGGTTCGATAGATCCGCTGCGGAAAGCAGCTCCCCCTGGAACAAGAGCCTCCACCACTGTAAATCCATCCTCCTGAGATAGAGTGGCTCCAATCCCCTCGAGCGAAAGTCGCATCTGAATTTCAAAATCTTCAAGCACATCTTTCGAGAAGAAAGACGAGTGTGGATCTAGACCCCGCGCAAAAGAATCTAAATAACCAGACAGAATGTCATCTGGTTTAGTTTCTTTTAGTCGTCGCAGACTTCGATCCCAATTCTTAGAAACGTTGGTCTTTGCTTCCTCGAGCTTTGTATCTGTTGCTAAATAGTTCGAAATTTGAAAATGAACATAGTTTTTCAAAAATGTTTCAGCTTCTACTTTTGTCTTCGGAAAATCTTTTTTATCGGGATCAAAGAGAAACTCAACTTTGCTATCAAATTTGTAGCTTTTTCCGAGCGTCCCTTTAGCGAAATCGACTCTTTCTTTGACTCGATTTTCAACCACCCCTTGAATTTGGCGGAAGATCGCACAATCTCTGTCTTTCACTTTGCCAACAAAATCTCTGACTTGTTTTCGAATTTGATCCACATCACTCTGAAGTAAATAGATTTTTGTGGGGTCTAACCGCTTGATATACTGTTCTGTGACTCGATCTGCGAGGGCTTCATCTCTTTGCGAGTACTTGATGTGCTGAGCAAGAAAGCCCTGTTCAATGGCTGCAAGATACTTGCAGCTGATATCCTGGGCTTGAGCAAAAGAAAAGCTAAGAAGGGTCAGTAAGGCAAGAGATACGAACTTAAATTGTGGCATAGAATCCTCTTTCGATTCTCAAAGGATACCAAATTTTTGCTCGTCTTCATTCAAATTAGATGATTGTTAAAAAGGCAGGACTTTAGGTGGAAGAAAAAAGTGAGGGCTGGATGACTTCTGAAGGTCGAGTCTGCGTCGGCTGAGAGGGGCCTCCTGCAAAAATTTCATTTTTCACAAACTCACCATTTTGAGTCTCAATCATATAGAATTTCATTTCAGGATATCTTGCCTTCAGTCGAGTGAGCTCTTCGGTGATCAATTCAATGTTTTTGGGATCATCGTCCGACATCCCAAACCGATGGTGAGGAGAGTAGCCATAGAGGTCCAAGGCTCGCTCCACCGATGCTCTAATGGCTGCTTGCTTGAGCTCAGCTGTTGTCATTTTAAAATCAGAATCACCCAAGAGAATTCTTGTTGGCTTGTGACTGACCGGATAGATGCTCAAATAATTTGGAGTCGATGGCAAATGACCTTGCTTCACAAAAACTTCCACCCCCCGCTTAATCGTCTCAGGATTGTGGCCCCGAGCAGTGATCACACTCACTGGCCTTTGATTGAATGCCGCATGGTAAAACGTGGACCAAGATGGCCCTTTCCAATGGAAGTCCGGAAATCCGAGAGCATGAGCCACATCATTGATAAAGATCTGCGTTTGTAGACCCAAACGCTCGAGCTCATCATTGTGATGATCCCTAAAGTTTCTAAATGTTCCGGCGACATCATCCCAATTGATCTCGAAATCTTGATAGATTCCACTTTTGCCAATGCGGGAATGCTCCGTTGCGAACTGACCACTCGAAATGTTCAACTCTTCGCGAGTCACTTTGTGAAAAAGAATCAGCGGTGTAGTTAAAAAGGCCACATTGTCATCGAAATCAAAAAAATAGAAGGATCGGCCACCGAGATGGTAGTTGCGATCTGCTTCTTTCGGTCTTTCAATGCCGAGCTCTAACTGCTTCATGAATGAATGCCTACTCCTTAAAATGTGACGCAGTGTCTCATATATATTGAGGCATTTCAAGAGATCAATATTCCAATAATTACGATAACTTATGCTACTTGGCCTTCGCCTTTCGCTGGCCTTTGCCTGACTTTGAAGCCGATTTTTTAGCGGTCCCAAGCTTATCCGCCAAGAGCGCGACCGCTTTTTCGAGGTCCATTTGTTCTGGGGTCACTCCCTCTGGCAATGAAACATTGATCTTACCCGACTTCACATATGGCCCATAAGGCCCGTTCATAATTTGAACAGCATCCCCTGTGGCAGGATGCTCTCCCAACTCTTTGAGAGGCGCTGCTTTTCCTCGACCCTTTTTGGGGGTACTTAAAAGTGCGAGGGCTTTCTCCAAAGTCATTTCAAAAATACTTTCTGATTTTGGAATTGAGCGATAATCCCCATCACAGACAACAAAGGGACCAAAGCGACCAAGGCCAGCTTTAATTTCCTTCTTCAATGATGGATGTAGACCCAAAGTTTTCGGTAAGGCCAAGAGATCCAAAGCTTGCAGAAGTGTGAGAGTCTCCAGAGGAATACTGGCAGGAACCGAAACACGCTTTGGTTTATCGTTCTCTTCCGTCACATCACCCAACTGCACATAGGGTCCAAATCTTCCATTGAGAGCGTAAATCGGAAGCCCAGTCTTTGGATCTTTTCCAAGGGCATCGGCACCATTAATTTTTTGATCAATCAGCTTGTCTGCCACATCCGCCGTCATATCTCCTGGCGATTCAGACTCTGGAATCGAGGCACAAATTTCTTCACCATCTCGCTTGGTGCAAACATAGGCCCCATATTTTCCAACTCGGAAACTATATTTCTCAAGACCCTTCAAAGCGATGGATCGTGCTTCATCAGGATCAATTTTCTTTTCTTGAGAATCTATGAGAGCTCGCAACCCTGTCTTTCCTGAATAAATTTGAGCTAAATACTTCAATGAGTCCATTTCACCTTCCGCAATATTGTCGAGACTCTTCTCCATTTGAGAGGTGAAGCCCAAATCCACAAATTGAGTCAGATGTTGTCGCAGAAGCTTAGTGACAACCATGGCTGTAAAAGTTGGCGCTAAGGCCGTTCCACCTTTCTTCACGTAACCACGATCAATGATGGTCCCGATAATAGAAGCATAGGTGGAAGGACGACCAATTCCTTCTTTCTCCATAGTCTGCACAAGGCTTGCCTCAGTATATCTTGCTGGAGGCTTCGTCTCGTGCTCGGTCGGTTCAGATTTTGAACATAGAATTTTTTCTTGAGCCTTCAAAGCAGGCAATCGAACTTCTCGCTCCTGCAATTCGGCTTCGGGATCATCACTCCCTTCAACGTAAGCGCGTAAGAATCCTGGAAACTCAATCGTCATTCCGCTCGAGCTAAAAATGGCTTGAGCGATTTCAAATTTCACCGAAACTTGCTTTTGCTTGGCATCGACCATCTGCGATGCCACTGTTCGCTTCCAGATCAGCTCATAGAGCTTTAACTGAGTGCCACTGAGACCAGTTTCATCAGGATCCTGAAAGGCCGTACCTGCAGGACGAATCGCTTCGTGAGCTTCTTGGGCCCCTTTGACCTTCTTCCCTTCATAGAGGCGGGGCTCACTCGGAAGATACTCTTTTCCATACTTTGATTGAATGCAGGTGCGTGCGGCTTTGATGGCCTCTGCTGACAGAAAAGTTGAATCTGTACGCATATAGGTGATGAAACCTTGCTCATACAGCTTCTGTGCTACTTGCATAGTCTCACGAGAACTCAATCCCAATTTACGATTCGACTCTTGCTGCAAAGTTGAAGTGATGAACGGAGCGTAGGGCCTTCTTGTTGTTGGCTTCTCTTCGACTTCTTTGACGAGCCAGCTTTGCCCTTGAACTTTGTTGGCAATCAAAGTCGCCGTTTTCTGATCCAAAATAGTTAGGTCTTTTCCATCTGCCAGCTGCCCAGTTAAACCATCAAAATCTTTTCCCGTAGCAATTCTTTTGCCTGCCCATGACTGAATTTTAGCTTCAAAAGAAACCTTTTCCTTTGAGAGCGATGCAAGAACTCCCCAGTATTGAGCTTTCTTAAACTTCAAACGGTCTTCTTCTCGTTCAACAATCAATCTCACAGCAACAGATTGAACGCGACCTGCCGATAGACCATAAGCCACTTTTTTCCAAAGCAACGGAGAAATCGTATATCCAACCAGTCGATCTAATATCCTTCGAGCCTCTTGAGCACGAACCAAATTCAAATCAATAGCACGAGTGTCTTTTAAGGCTTTTT
>JBKCXY010000270.1:0-10207 GCA_046315835.1 Pseudobdellovibrionaceae bacterium
CCTTTGATTCAGGATTCTCCTTTGATTCAGGATTCTCCTTTGATTCAGGATTCTCCTTTGATTCAGGATTCTCCTTTGATCCTACCTTTACCTGCGTTTCTGACTTCTCCGGTGAGGCGGAAATCCTCAACCGATATTCTAAATTTTCAGAGCCCATCGGCATTTCAAATTCAAGACTCAGCTGCTGAGGATTTCTCACTGCCAGAAAGTCTTGAAAATTTTGGGCCGCGCCACCTGGATTAGCTAACTCTACCGGAAGAGAAGCCTTCTTCTTCTTGACCAAATCCACACCCGGTGAGGCTGATGCTGTTGCCACAGAGGCTGATCCTGCAGCAGAATCCCCCCGCAAAACCACACTCTTCTTCACAAGCCGAGATCGGCTCATTTTCAAGAAGTAATCTTGCAGCAAGCGCGAATGGGACCACCAATCGTAGGCAATTCCATTGGAGCAATGGAAACCCTGGCTCAATGAAGCGACCTGAACTTGAGAGCTCCCCAAATCCCAAAACCTTTCTTTGATCTTCCGCGAGTTCAAAGGATAGGGAACCAAGGGATCGTTCGCAGAAGCGAGAATCAAGATCGGTGTACGAACGTCTTTGAAAGCAGGCCAAAAATGATTCGCTTTCCAAAAAAAATCTGCGGGAGAAAGTTTTCCCTCAAGTCGCTGGGTCTTCAGCTCAAGATAGCTCGCCGGCAACTGAAAATCTGCAGACGGTGAAAGCCAGCCCAACAAGGGCTCCGTGTACAGATTTGCTAAAACTTGCGAAGCTGACTTAAAAAAATGCTTGCGATCGATCTCGGGATATCTTTCTGACAGAATCTTCAGTCTCCCCCGCGCCCAGGAATCCACCAACGCCAAAGAAAAGCCCTGGGACTCATGAAACTCAAACGTGTTTTGAAAATCAGTCAAAGGACAAATTCCCATGAAGCTCGAAAAAGGACGAGCCTGAGGTTTTTGATATTCATTCAGCAAAGCCGCATAGTACATGCCGTGCCCACCCATACTTGTACCCAGCAGGTGGATTTCACTCACGAGCTTTGAGAGGGGCTGACGAGAATCTTTGAACAGTCGCGCCACCAAAAAATTCTGCTGACCTTCCTCAAAACCACCAAACGCCGATCTTTGATTGCGAGCATTGTACTCAGCTCCTGATAATGACTCGAGCAACAGCACATTGAAAGGGCTCTGTTCAAAAAGCTGTTGAAACAAAAAACGCTCCGGAAAAAACTGAGACATGGTTGAAAAAACTCCCGCTCTTATAATTATCAAAGGGCGAGCTTGTGATGTGTCTTTGAGGCCCAAGTAACCTTTGAGCTTCACTCCCCCCGGAAGATGAAACAGCACATGATGAGCATAGGCATGCTTGAACACATCGAACTGAATCCACATACTCCCCAAGGTATTCACCAAAAAATTGTTCCAACCTGACTGAATCTCCGGATCGCAGTTTTCAATTTGTTGTGCCCAAGTCGTAAAATCACCCTTCAAACTCTGACACTGCGCTGATGGGAGCCGACTCAGCTTTCCTTGAGGAGGCCATTTGTACTTTTCTTGCTCGAGCACTTTCATGAGAAATGGCACATTATCTACAGATTGCATTGCTGGATGTGATGGCGAGAGAACCTCGATCTTGTCCGTTGAAAATTGCTCAAAATCGATCTTTTGAGCAAGGACCTCGACCGGACTTAGAAATCCAGCGCAAAAAAGCAGCATTTTAAGATAAACTCGAAACTTCATAGCCCTTCATACCCGATCTTGAACAGAACCAAAAGAAAGAAGCTAACACCGACCGGACTCCTGAATCACTCGACCTTACTCCTGTGGAAATGCGCTGCGAGTCAGTGGTTTTTTGGCTACAGGCAACAGGGCTCGACGGAGACCCTTCACTTCATTAGGATCAAATATTGAATTTTTATTCTACTGTTGGAAAGGAAACTCTATGCAATCCGAGAAAGCTGAAGCGCACTTAAGCCATCCGTTATTTTTGAATGCACTAAAATCTGTTGAGCAAGCTGCAGAACTCATCAAATGCGACAAGAACGTTCTTGAAAGATTGAAGAAACCAAAACGCTGCATCGCGGTTTCTGTCCCCGTTCGGATGGATGATTATTCTGTCAAAGTTTTCACAGGCTACCGAGTTCAATACAACTCCACTCTCGGTCCCTACAAAGGCGGAATTCGTTACCATCAAAGCGTCGACATGGGCGAAGTGGTGGGCTTAGCGGCTTTGATGACATTCAAGAATTCTCTGATGGGTCTCCCATATGGTGGCGGCAAAGGCGGCATCTGTGTGGATCCCACAAAACTTTCTCGCACGGAAAAGCAAAATCTCACTCGAAGATACACTTCAGAAATTGGGCCGTTCATTGGACCTGCGAAAGATATTCCCGCTCCGGATGTGGGCACTGATGCACAGACCATGGCTTGGATGATGGACACGTACTCTCAAGAGTCAGGCTACGCCCAACCCGGAGTCGTGACAGGGAAGCCTGTCGAAATCGGCGGATCTTTAGGCCGCGTTGGCGCAACAGGACTGGGTGCAGTCTATGTGGCAGAAAGAGCTTTTGAGCGCAAAGGCAAATCCCTCAAAGGTGCTACCGTTGTGATTCAAGGTTTCGGAAACGTGGGATCTCATGCGGCACTCTATGCTCATGAACGTGGTGCAAAAGTGATCGCAGTGTCTGATGTTAAAGGTGGAATTTTCAATGGTGATGGACTCAATATCCCTGAACTGATGGAGTACATTAAAACAAACAAGTTTGTTGAAAACTTCCCGAAATCAAAATCCATCAACAATGAAGATTTGCTGCTTCTTGAGTGTGATGCTCTTTTCCCTTGTGCTCTCGAAAATGTGATCGACACTCATAATGCTGAAAAAATCAAAGCGAAGATCATCATTGAAGGCGCGAATGGCCCTGTTACCAATGCGGCAACGACAATCCTCCACAAAAACGGTGTTTTTGTGATCCCAGATGTGATCGCAAATGGCGGCGGCGTCGTTGTTTCTTACTTTGAGTGGGTTCAAGACATCATGTCTTTCTTCTGGGATGAGGAAGAAATCAATAAGCGTTTAAAGTCGATCATCATCAAAGCATTTGATCAGAGCTACACGATGGCCACAGAAAAGAATGTGGACATGCGTTTAGCGGGAATGGCTGTTGCTGTTCAACGTCTTGAAAAAGCGATGCTGTTGCGCGGATTGTATCCAAGATAGTATGAAATCTTTGATTCAATGGCTGCCGCCAGCCTGGGCACACGGGTTAGCACCTGTGGGTCTCGGCGTTTATACTTCGTTCAAAAAGTTTCCCACGCGGGAATGGCGATCTTTCGAGTTCGCCGGATTGAAATTTCCAAATCCCTTGGGCATTCCTGGAGGTATGGACAAAAACGGAACCTCTCTAGAAACATGGAAAGCCTTGGGCGCTGGATTTATCGAAGTCGGAACCGTGACCCCTTACGCTCAACAAGGAAACCCCGGAACTGTGATCGATCGCGATTGGAAAGAGCAACTTCTTTGGAATAAGCTCGGCTTTCCGTCTCATGGATCTGATGATGTCTACTACAATTTGAAATCTCAGAAATCAGATTTGAATATTCCTCTGTTTGTGAATATCGGTAAGAATCGCAGTCGCCCGAATGAAGAAGCCGAAGTGGATTACATTTATTTGGCGGATCGGTTCTCTGAGGTTGCAGATGCTCTGGTCGTGAATGTTTCAAGTCCAAACACTTTGGGCCTGCGGGATTTACAAAAGAATTTGGGCCTGTGGCTGAGAAAAGTGATTGAGGCGGCTCGCGGAAAACCTGTTCTTGTGAAACTGAGCCCCGATCTTTTGCAGGAAGACCTGTTTTCTTGTTTGGATCAATGCGAAGAGGCTGGCTGTGCCGGGTTTATCCTGACAAACACAACTTCCCAACGACCTCTGCAATCGAGATTCCCAAGTGAAGGAGGACTTTCTGGAAAGTTTCTGACTGAGACTTCCCGGGAACTGCTCAAAAAGTCTCTGCAGCATTTGGGGCGCCGAAAGGACCATCTTCTCGTGGTGAGCGTCGGGGGAATTTTGACTCCGGAAGAAGCCCTTCTTCGTCTCAACTTAGGGGCTGATCTTGTTCAGACTTATTCTGGGTTGGTCTTTCACGGGCCTCGTTTTTTTGAAGAGACTTATCAGTTAGAGCTGCAGAAGAGAAATCTCAACCCAAGAGTTGAACCATGACAAAACCAGTGAAGAATACCCGTAAAGCCCATTGGCTCCCTGTAGTCGCTGGATTTTTACGCCGTGGAAATCAAGTTCTCGTCGGCCAACGACCTGAAACCCACAGCCTCGCAGGGCTTTGGGAGTTCCCGGGTGGGAAGATTGAGCCCGGTGAATCTCCTGAGCAAGCTTTGGCTCGAGAACTCCGGGAAGAGCTGGGCATCGAAGCAGAAATTGGAGCTCTTAAATTTTCTGCAACCCACACTTATGGAGATGTGAATATTTTGATTCTCTTTTTTGAAGTTCAGTTCTGGAAGGGCGAACCTCGAGCTAAACATCATCTTATGCTCGAGTGGATCCACCCGGAGGAATTAGGGACCCGAGCGATTCCTGAAGCCAATAAAAAGTTACTCCCCCTGATTTTAAAAATTTTGGGGTCAGATTGGCAGAAATCGAATGGCTAGAATCGCCCTCGTCTCACAAAAGTGGTCGCCCTCCCTGGAGACTTTGGCCCTTTCCCTTCATCAATCACGACATGAAGTTTTAGTGATCACTTCGCAAGGCCAGGTCCCAGATCAGAGCTTTCCCTTCCAAGTGCTTAATTATTTCCAAACTTGGTCTTCTTTTGAAGCGATTCAATTTTTTGCGCGTTTCCTGACTCAAGCTCCTGAAATTTGGCATTTTGTTTTTTCAGAACCTGACCTCGAACGCCCAACCCTTGGAATGCACACTTTGGCGGCCATGGCCAAAGCTCTCCCCCGGAGGGCCATTGCCACTTCGCTCTTTGGGCCTGTGACTCAATCTTGGCGCTGGAAAGCTTTTCTTTCACTGACAGATGTTGCAACTTGCCCAACCCGTGAATCCCTCATGCATCTCAAAAGAAAAAATCGAATCACTCGCTTCACGGAAACGGAGGTGATTCCGCCTCTTGCCAAATTGTCCGAACCCACCAGCGCTCAAAACCGCGAAGAGCTGTTAAAATTATCTGAAAGCTTAGGTTCATTTTTACTTGTTCCTTCCGATCGTTTTCCTGAAGGTTCCGAATGGGACCTGATTGAGGACCATCACCGACTTTTGATCTGTGGAGCTCGTCGCTGGAACCAACACCGACGTGCCTACCTCCATCGACCCATGCCCAATGCAGAGTTGAGCCTCTTGATTGAAAATTCGAAGGCTATTCTGATTGCTTTCTCTGATTTAGATCCCAGCGAACTGATGCGAATCCATCAATTGGCTGAACGGAGCAAGACCCCAGTCATTGCAAATCCTCGGCAAGTCGAAGCCCTCCCTGGAATTTGCGTCCACAAAAAGAATGGCTGGGTGCTTGACCGAGGCCTAGATACTTTCCGGCAAATTCTTCTTGAGAATCCTTCTCTGAAGCTATCGTCTTGGGATTCAACAAACACCGCCTATACTCTGATTGATAGCTGTGTGAATGAACTGAATCGACTTTACCTCAAAGTCCAAAATGCAAAAATCTCTGTTCCTCGTTGATTTCATTCATCGTCCGACTGAATAATGGAGATATGAAAGATAAGACCGAGTCCTTGAATATCTGTATGGTCGCTTATCGCTTCCCGATTTTAGGGCGAGCCACCGATCATGGATTTTTGTGGCCCATTGCTAAAGGGCTCGCCGTCAGAGGTCATAAGGTCACTGTGATTGCTGCAAAAAGCCCTCTTGGAAAACAAGAAGTTGTCCGGGACGGCGTTCGTGTTTTCTATCTCCATGAGGGCTATCCTAATTTTGCTCATAAGAAATTTGAGCATGCGGTCCTGGATAAGTTTATTCAGCTCCATAAAGAAGAGCCTTTTGATATTGTTCACTCGATGGATCGCTCAGCCATAGAAATTGCTAAGCGGAAGAAATCTCTGAAGGTGCCCGTCACCTATGATGTGAATGCCACCCAGATGTCTCAGTTGTTTTCGATCTTAGGAATGGTCCAAGAATCAGTCGGATCCTTGATTCAAACAGGCGTTGCGGTTGTTTATAAATTCTTAAGTACTTATTTCGGCGGGGATCGCAGGCTTCTCACTTCGGCTGATGGAATTTTCGTCACCTCTCCTCAGCAAAGAATTTTCCTTGAGCGCTACTATTTGTACCCCGATTTTCATACCTACACTGTGCCTTACGGAATTGAGTTGGGAGACCTTTCTCCGCGACCGGAATCTTTAGAGCTGAAAAAAAATCTAAAGCTCCCAGAGAGCTGCCATATCGCAGTGACTCTGACCGACATGCAAGAACCTTCAGAAGTGATCAATTTGCTCAGAGCCTTTGAGCGGGTCGCTGTCAAGAAGCCCAATGCTTACATGCTCATTGTCGGTAATGGGCCCCACTGGAGAGAAATCGAATTTGCCCTGTACAATCTCGCCCTCGGATCGCGTGTGTTTATGATGGGCGCACTCAGTGACGATGAAGTTTCCGACTGCATTTCGCTTTCTGATGTGTATATCAATCTCAGCTCACGGACGACGGGATTTGAGCCCACAATGATCGAAGCTATGGCTCAAAGAAAAGTGATCATCGGCTCAGAAGTCAGCCCTGTGTCGAATATTGTCGAAGATGGCAAAGACGGTTTTCTTTTAAGACCGGCCGATATTGAATCTCTCAGCGGGCTCTTGATTGAGATTTTCTCTGGGGGGATTCCCATCACGGATATTGGCGATCGCGCCCGAGAAAAGGTCCTCAATCTGTTCGATACTCGAAAAATGATCAATATTCTTGAAGAGGCCTACTATAAAGTTCGCAAAAGCAGCTATGGCGCAGCCCGCAAGCTATGGCTATCGCCCAAAGCCTAGGTTCTTGTGCTAGGGTGCAATGTGCCAAAAAGAAAGAGCTTCACCAAAGCCATAAGCTCCGTATAATTAGCTGTATTATCAAGCAGTTAGGCAGGAATAGAAAATGACTAAAGCCGATCTCATCAATCTCATTTCTGAAAAAGCAGGCATCACTCGCGTGAAAGCTGAAACCGTTGTGAACACTATTTTTGATTCGATGGTGGAAGCTCTGATGCGAGATGATCGCATTGAAATTCGTGGCTTTGGTTCTTTCGTGAATCGTCAATATGATGCTTATAAAGGAAGAAATCCACGCACTGGAGAAGTGATCAACGTGGGAGAGAAAAAACTTCCTTTCTTCAAAGTTGGAAAAGAACTTAAAGAAGACATCAACAAATCTTAAAGAGCCGAAGTTGCTCTAAAGATTTCAAATCAAGCAAAGCTAAAAGAACTCTTTCAAATCCAACAGCAATCCCTGATGAGGGTGGAAGACCCGCCTCCAGTGCTGCTAAAAATTCTTCGTCTAAAGGGGGAAGAGTTTTACCCAGCTTCTTTTTCAGAGCGAGATCCTCTACAGCCCTTTCTCTTTGAACTTGAGGGTGATTCAGTTCATGAAAAGCATTTCCAAGCTCTAGGCCCTTCCAATAAAATTCGAAGCGCTCCCCCCAACCCGCTGATGAGACTCTGGCCAAAGCGGCCTGGCTTGGCGGGTAATCCCAAAGAAAGAAGAGCTCGTTCTGGGGAATCAGCGGCTCCACTTTCTCGAGGAAAATTCGAAAGAAAATTTCATCCCAGGAATCGCTGTCGGAAAAACAAAGATTCAATTTCTTAGCTAATTCCATCAGTTCTTCGCGTGAACTTGCCGGCCTCAATTCGAAATCCAAAGTTTTGCTCCAGAGTTGAGACATAGTCATCTGAGTGACTCGAGCCGGAGGAGAGACTTCCAAAATTTGTGCGCAAGCCTGGATCCAATCGACCACATCTGATTGAATTTGCTGAAGCCCCGCAAAGGCGCGATACCACTCGAGCATCAGGAACTCGGGGGAATGATGATCACTCTTTTCGCCATTTCGAAAACAGTTTTTAATTTCATAAATTTGAGGAAGTCCCATGGCGAGAGCTTTTTTCAAATGAAGCTCTGGGCTTGTCGGTAAAAAATAGGTTCTTTTCTCCTGCCCTTGATGAAACTCCGTTTGGAACAAATCAAGGTAGGGTTCTGTGCCCGGGTTTTTGACCAAAGTGGGAGTCCAAACTTCTTGAAAACTCTTTTGCTCAAAAAATTTTCGGGTGGCTCGCAGATACTGAGTCCATTGAGTTTGATGCTTCAATCCTTCGGGAGATGGCAGACTTTTTAACTGAGGAGCTAAAAGTGTGACTTCATGGGTCCTCGGGTCAATGGCCACCCAATCCCCATCCACGAGAACTGAAGATGCCGAGATCTTTCCGACCGGGCTCTCCAGGGTTGCCGTCGGAGAATTGAGCGAATTCCAGCGTCCACACCAATGGCCTTGCTGTGCTGTGGGGTAAGGAATCCAGTACTTCTTTATATACTCATCTCGAGATATCATGATCCTATCCCTTAATCCGAGGAGGACAAAATGTCTATGGGTGTTCTCGATCAAATAGGCAATACACCTCTGATTCATTTGAAAAAGCTCTCTGAAATGACCGGTCATGATATTTACGGAAAAGCCGAATTGATGAACCCTGGTGGGAGCGTCAAAGACCGGGCGGCAAGAGCTATGGTTCTCGATGCCGAAAAACGAGGACTTCTGCAGCCGGGCTTCACGATCTATGAAGGCACTGCTGGAAATACTGGAATTGGATTAGCTGTCGTGGCGGCTTCTCGAGGCTATCGTTGCAAGATTGTCATGCCTGACAACCAAGCCCCTGAAAAATATGAAACATTGAAAGCCCTCGGAGCCGAAATCGTTCTCGTGAAGCCCTGTCCCTTTTCTGATCCCAATCACTTTTACCACACTGCTCGCCGGCTCTCCGAAGGAGACCCTCAAAGTTTTTGGGCCAATCAGTTTGAAAATCTCGCCAATTTCCAAACTCATTTTGAAACCACAGGCCCAGAGATTTGGAATCAAACCCAAGGCATGATCACCGACTTTGTGTCTGCCACGGGCACTGGAGGCACCATCTCAGGTGTCAGCCGCTTTCTAAAATCAAAAAATAGCAATGTGAAAGTGACCCTCGTCGACCCCGATGGCTCTGGCATGAAAAGCTATTTAGAAACGGGA
Organism: Pseudobdellovibrionaceae bacterium; assembly: GCA_046315835.1. Lineage (GTDB taxonomy): Bacteria > Bdellovibrionota > Bdellovibrionia > Bdellovibrionales > Bdellovibrionaceae > JAJTIC01. The sequence goes on from JBKCXY010000270.1 coordinate 9,215, forward strand.
GAGATCAAGTCTCAAGGAAGCTCGGTCACAGAAGGTATTGGAATCATGCGGCTCACAGCCAATTTTAAAGAAGCTCAAATCGACCGAGCGGTGAATATAAACGATCAGAAAATGATTTCCATGCTCTATTTTCTCGCCCGCGAGGAAGGCCTTTTGGTGGGAACTTCGGCAGCACTCAACTGTTTCGCTGCTTATGAGATCGCAAGACAAAACCCCAACCAAAGAAAAAAAATTGTGACGATTCTCTGTGACTCAGCCCTGAGGTACCAATCTCGAGTCTTCAATCCAGCTTGGCTCAAAGAAAAGAATCTCGAAGTGAAACCCCTCACGAGTTTTTAAGCTGACTCTTTCTCGAGGCGTTCTGCAATCCAGATCTTTAAGAGGGTCTGATATCCCATATCCCCTTTTTTTCGAGCTATTTTTTTTAACTTTAAAACCATTTCTCGGGGAAGGCGAATGCTCGTTGAGATTCCCTTTGAAGACTTCTCTGGCTGAACTTCCACAGCCCTAGAATCATTCCATTCTCGAGGGTTGTATTTGAATGAGTCGCAACTTCCGGCCACTATTTGTTCTTCCATCGATTCGGTATCTCCTCGGACCGTGTTTCTTCTTGTTGGGAGTTATGAGATACCTGTTGAAAAATACTTGTTCAGCTTCCTCAGGGGTCACCCTATGATAACTCAAGTGCTCCTCGTTATCCTCATCCCAGATAAAGAAATACCAACGCTTCCGAGTCAATCCCGACATTTTAGATGTACCTCTTTTGTAGCTACAGGTCAATGAACCCTTCTATGTGCTACAAAGGGAATACCCCAAGGAAATGGAAATGATGGCCCTTAGCGATTGGGGGCCATTTAGAATACGGACAATTAACGATAGACTTTGTCGCAGCGGATTCCGAAATCAGGCTTAAAGATATTAGGTTAGTTCGCAACGGTAACGAAAACCCATCCTAAATTCAACAGATCGGTCAAGATCATAAGACAGACAGCT
>JBKCXY010000271.1:0-3961 GCA_046315835.1 Pseudobdellovibrionaceae bacterium
ATGGAAAAGCGCTTCGCACCCACGTAACGAGTGTGCAGGAATTTTTCAAGACCTTCCACTTGTGTGAGAGTTTTCAAGATCTGTTTTTTCTCGGTGGGGTTCAGTTTCTGAGGCGCGGGTTGTTCGAATTCTTTGATAAACCAGTTGCGCACATCAGGCATGGCTTCCGCAACTTGAACAGTGAGCTTTCCACAGTAGCAAGCTTTGAGGTGCTGAATGATTTCGCGAAGACTCGCATTGGGTTTGCCAATAATTTTTCCGATGGAAAATTTTGAATCTAAATCTTTGTCGCTCAGATTGAACTTCGAGAGTTGTAGTTGATCACTGGGGGCAATGGTGTTCGTGAGGGGATCAAGATCCGATTCGAAGTGGCCATAGTTTCTGTAGGCTGTGATCAAATGATAAACATCGAGTTCTTTTTCCGAGAGGCCGCCCAGTGAGCCCTCTTGAGCAAATTCAACTCCGTCAAAAAACATTTTCCAGTCGTTGGTCACGCTGGCAGGATTTGATTTGTACTGTAAGTACATTTGTTCGATGTATTCTAAGTTGCCACGTTGGGTGAATGACTGCTTTGATGATTGTGCCACGCTTTACCTCGTCATTGAATTTTCGTGCAGAAACTAACGGCCTATGATAGCAAATTCACAGGAGAAAAAGAATATGTATCAGCTAGTTCTTATTCGTCACGGCGAAAGTCAATGGAACCAAGAAAACCGCTTCACCGGGTGGCAAGACGTTGATCTGTCAGAGAAAGGTCGAGCAGAAGCTCGATTGGCCGGTGAGATCCTCAAAAGAGAGTTCATCGACAAGGGAATCGAGTTTGATTTGGCCTATACATCAGTTCTGAAACGAGCCATTCGGACCTTGTGGATCGCGCTCGAAGAAATGGACCGGCTCTGGTTGCCAGTTGTCAGGGATTGGCGCCTGAATGAGCGTCATTACGGCGGCCTCACGGGACTTGATAAAAGCGAAACTGCGGCTCGTCATGGTGAAGACCAAGTGAAAATTTGGCGACGCAGCTACGACACGCCACCGCCATTGATGGAAGAGTCAGACCCAAGACATCCGAGTCATGATGTACGGTACAAAAATGTGGACAAAAAGAAACTCCCAAGGGGGGAAAGTCTCAAGGACACTGTCGCGCGCTTCCTGCCCCTATGGATAGAAGAAGTTGAGCCACAAATTCGCAGCGGAAAGCGAATTCTCATCGCGGCTCACGGGAACAGCCTCAGGGCTTTGATTCAATACCTTGAGAAAATGACTCCTGAGCAAATCATGGAAGTGAATGTGCCCACGGGAATCCCACTTTTGTATGAGCTTTCATCAGATATGAAAGTACTGAATAAACGTTACCTCGGTGATGAAAAAACACTTCAAGCTGCCATTGATTCCGTGGCACAACAGGGGAAAGCCAAAAAGTAAATGGGTCAAATCCTCTATAGGAAAATTGCAGAATGTCTGACTCTTGAGGGTGTTCAGGCCAAGCGGGGTGTGAAGCCTCAAGAGGCGGATCTTTCCGTCATAAAAAGTGCGGCGATCCTCGTTCAAGATGGGCGGATTCAATGGGTGGGGCCCGAGAAAAGCTTACCCAAAAAGTTGATTGAAAAAAGTTGTCGCGAAATCAGTTTGAATACGGCAACGGTTCTTCCTGGCTTCGTCGAGTGCCATACTCATACCGTCTTTGCGGGGCATCGTGCAGATGAATTTGAGTTGCGAAATCGAGGGGCCACCTATCAAGAAATTGCTCAAAAAGGTGGCGGAATTTTGTCCACCATGAACAAGACGAGGGCTGCTTCACAAGCCCAATTGATGAAACTTGCCCAAGAGCGAGCGAATCGATTTCTTGAGCAAGGTGTGACTCGGCTGGAAGTGAAATCTGGATATGGGCTTGATCTTAAATCCGAACTGAAATGCCTGAACGTGGCCCAAGAAATCAAGGGTCCACTGGTGACCACCACCTTTTTAGGGGCTCATGCAAAGCCTCCCGAGTTTAAGTCCTACGCGGACTACCTTGAGTATTTAACTCGAGATGTTCTTCCGAAAGTGAAGAAACAGAAGCTTTCAAGCCGAGTGGACATCTTCATCGAAAAGGGATTCTTCGAAGCAGCGGAGAGTGAAAAGTATCTTCGTACCGCTCAAGAGCTGGGATTTGAAATCACCATTCATGCGGATCAGCTGAGTCTCTCTGGCGGCGCAAGAATCGCTTCTGAACTCAAAGCTTTGTCTGCAGATCATGTGATCAAAGTGAGCGCTCTTGAGATTCAAAAGATGAAAGAAGCGGGTGTGATCGCCGTGCTCTTACCGGCGGCGGATCTTTATCTTCAGTGCGATTACCCGCCGGCGCGACAATTGATTGATCAGGGTGTGCGAGTGGCTCTCGCGACGGATTTTAATCCGGGCAGTTCACCCACTCAGGATTTATCACTCGTGGGGCTGCTGGCCAGACTTGAAATGAGGATGACTTTGCCGGAAGTGATTGCAGCCTACACGCACAACGCGGCTCTCGCCATAGGGCTGAGTGATGAAGGTCATTTGATTCCCGGAAGTCGTGCTAATTTTTTCAGCACTGAAATTGAATGGAGAGAGCTCTTCTATTCTGTAGGTCAAAAAATGGCTTCTCAGATCTTTATAAATGGCAAAAGAGTTAAAAACGCTTAGCGTTAAATTATCCGTAATTCTGTCATCTTCTTAAAAAATTAAATTGCAAAACATCAGGCCTATTGACTAGCGTTAAGGCATCGCAACTTTGATGAGGTGGCCCAAAGAATGAAACCAACTTACTCGACTTTGATGCAGTCTAAGTTTTTCAATCCTGCTTTTAACTCTGCCATTTTTGACGGACCCATCCGAATTTACTTCTCGCAGGCGCATGAGTCTCAGGCGTTGAAAATCTATTTCTGTCTTCAACAGAAATATTTGGATCTTGTGAATGTTGCCAAGGAAATCCATAAGAAAGATGGTCGCAATCTTTTAGTGATGCTTTATCCAGATCAGGAAGCTTTCAGTATGTCTTTCGAAGAGAAGAATGAGTTTCTCGCCTTTGAAAAATTGGCAGAAGACTCTGTTTTGGGGATCAGCGGTCCCTTCGAAGATGAAAAACTCGCAATAGTCCTTGAAGAAATCGTGAAAGACCTGCGAAGCTGGGATTTGGCAGTGCTCGCTCATCCTGCGGAACTCACTTTGTAAAATGCCAAAGAAGAGTCAGCGCGGACAAGTGATTGTCGAGTATGTTTTGTTGCTCACGATTGCTGTCACTTTAGCGATGATTGTTATTACTTCGTTGGTCAAGAGAGATGGGGACGATCCAGAAAATTCAGGGGCTTTGATCAAGCAGTGGCAAGGTCTTCAACGTCAGATTGGTGAAGACCTTCCACCTTAAAAGAAGACTATTTCAAGAAATCGTGAAGCATGCGAACACCAAAAGTCATCTCTGTACGAGTGATTTTGTCTGCGCCATCTGGCTTCCACTCAGTCATGGCGTAACCTAAGTGATATCTAAAGTTCTGATCCGCCATGGGCTTGTACTCAAGACCCAAACCATAAGTCATGGCTTTGATTTTTGCAGAGGATCCAGTGTCTTCGTCTTTCTTTTCACTGCTGGCAGTTTTCAGCTTCGCTGTGAATTGATCGCTCACTTTGTGAGAAACAGCAGCAACAATTGCCGTCAGAGTGTCTTTATCCTGACCTGCGCCATCCCAGATGTTCGACAAATAGTCTAAGTCGAGAGTTGTCGCATCGATCACAGTGCGGAGGCCAACAGCTGTGAACGTGTAGTCCTTATCTTTGCCTTGGGAAACTTTGTGATAAGAAATCAAAGGCTGAAACATTTTCTCAGCAAATGAACCTTTGTAAGCTGCGGCTACCCAACCTTGATTCTGCTGAAGGTCGCCAGAACCGTCAGTCTTGTCGGGCGCCTCTGGTCTGTTGGGGGTCGAGTGCCAAGTGTACTCCCCCAGCGCTG
>JBKCXY010000272.1:0-2126 GCA_046315835.1 Pseudobdellovibrionaceae bacterium
TCCCAGAGCCAACAAAAATAACCTGTTCGAGTTGTGGAACACTTCCCGAGAGAAAAGCATGAAGCAAAAAGGCTGGAGTCTCAAAATTCACTCTCCACGCCCACTCATGATCCTTCCATTGCTTCAAGGCAAAAGGGCCATAGGGGCCCCCGCCCGCAAAATAGAAAACCTTTGTGATCTCTGTCTGTTGAATTTTCTGCAGGATTGCCTTTCGAGAGTCCTCCAAAGAAGCATCGAACTTCCATTCGTACTCACTGTCTTCATAGCGCCGAGATGTTCTGAAGACAACAGCTTGGGAACTGAGCAAATCACCCACTGCTTTTCCAAATCCACGACGTGCACCCACACATAGAATTCTTTTCACTTACCAGTACCCCGTATCGATGGTCACGTCCCCAAGAACCTCACACTGACATGAAATTCTATCCGAACTTGCGATCGAGTTTTTTGCTTTCAAAATTGTCTCGGTCACTTTTTCCCCAGAGAGATTGAGGGCTCCGGTCACAACCTTCACTTTGCATTTCGAGCAGACTCCATCTCCTTTGCAGGAAGAGGCCACAGGGATCCCTTGAGCAAAAAGAGCTTTCATCAGGTTTTCTCCTGCTGAAACTTCAAAAGAATTCAAATGCGACTTCACAAAGCTCACTTTAGGCATGAGGCTTTCTCAACAGAATATAATTGATCTCCACACCCTGTCGCATAAAAATTCTTTCGAATTGAGTGACAAAGTTCTCTTTCGATTTTTCTGAGGAATGCAGGTTCAGAGTTTCAAATTCCACAAGGTATTTTGATTCTTTAATTTGTTCGAGAGACCACAAAAAGTACTCTCTCGAATCTGTTTTGAATTCTAAAAAACTACCCGGGCGTTGCAGTTCATACAGCAAATCGAGAACACGCCGGTTCACAAAGCGATTCTTGGGCTTTCGAGGAGAAACCCAAGGATCAGGAAAATGAATATAAATGTTATTCAGTTCACTTTTCTCAAAAAGCAAATCCACATTCATTGCGTGATACCGACAGATACGAGCATTCTTTGCTTCGGCTCTCAAGCAACCACGAATTGACTGAATCAATGGTTTGTACTTGAGCTCGAGGCCGACAATCATTCTGTCGGGACTTGAAAGGGACCGATGCTTGAAATGATTTCCATTGCCAGTGCCGATTTCAAGATCAACGGCCGTGTCCTCGTTGACTTGAAAAATATCTTTTCGCCAACGACCTCTATTTTCAGGGGCTCTCTCTTCATTGAATGCAAAATCTCGATACTCAATATCAATCGCTTTTGTGTATTCGTTATGGGAGGGAATATTCCGAGTCAAAGAGAGCCTGGGTCGTTTGAAATTTTGCTCAGGCATTTATTGAGCCTCAACCGAAGAAGTCAAATTTTCAGGACTAAACTCTTTCTGTGCAACAAATGTTTCCTTCCGAATCTCACAATTCGTTAGCTCACAATATCGACAGTATCTTCGCTCGCACGGGTCTAGGTGAAAAGCAATCTCCCCATCATAGGGATAATCACTAATCACCTTCTTTTCAAAAAGAGACGCCTCTTCATGAGCTTTCTTCGTATCCCAAAACTCGGGAATCACCAGGTGTGCATCAATATGGTGAAAAGATCCTGATCGAATCATTCTCAACTGATGAATGTCGATAAACCCCGGCCGACGATTCTTTTGAATGGACGCCGATAGCTTGTCTAAGGATTCTTGATCCATCTCATCCATCAGCCCAGATGCAGAATTTCTGACGATTTTTACACCTTCAATTCCTAAATGGAAAGCCACAGCGAGAGCCACGATTGGATCAAGCCATTTCCAATCTGTGATCATCACAATCACGAGACTCACAACAACGCCGGCAGTGGTCCAAACATCGCTTAAAACGTGTTTTGAGCTCGCCTCCAGGGCCGCAGACATGCTTTGTTGTGCCACCTTTTTGAGGTAAAGCCCCAAAGCCAAGTTCACCAAAGCAGCTCCAATCATGAGATAAAAGCCGACATCAACCTGTAATATTTGAGGACCCCGGTAAAAATCAGAAACTGCTTTGTAGACAATTGCGAGAGCCGCAAAAGCAATCAAGCCACCCTCAAAAGCTGAAGAAAAATACTCCAGCTTGCCGTGGCCGTA
>JBKCXY010000273.1:0-11063 GCA_046315835.1 Pseudobdellovibrionaceae bacterium
CATGAGAACTCGGTCTAAAACTGAATTATTGAGAGACGAGGGCAACAGGTCTATGTATTCATCCACCGTGCACACAGCTTCATTAAAACTGCATTTTCTCTCAAGGACATCGACAAAAACCCGCTGATCTTCATCTTCGCACCCCAGGGCAAAAGTCAGATTAGCCTGCTGATCGAGATCGATGAAAAGGACTTTATATCCATACTGAGCGGCTCGAATTCCTAAGTTGAGGGCACTCGTGGTTTTTGCCACTCCCCCTTTAAGCATCTGAAATGAAATCACACGCTGTTGGAACTGATATCCTTGCGACGAGAGATAGCGGCGCACAATTTGCGGCAGGACCAAAGATTTCAGTCTCTGCGGGCCAAACGCTTTTTCAATATCTTGAGAAACCGCTTCGGGAGAGCGCCCCACAAGCTCAGCCAAGTCCAGGAGTGACAGTAGAAAATCATTGGTGGTCTTTTGGGCCATAATTCCTCCTCGGCTTATGAGATTCCCTAGGGCCAAATTGCACCAAAATCTGAGCCAGATCACAAGCCTATTTCTGTCACTGTTGTGTCATTTTTTTAAGATCTCTTGAAGGGACTCGCTTTCAGTTGCCAGCCTCTCAACCGACAAGTTAGCGTGACTTCATGAAACAGACCAAATTGAACCTAGTATTAGGACTCTTCTTTTCCGTCAGCCTCCTCTTTGGCTTCGCCGCGTCGGCTGACAGTTGTCAAATGAGCTGCTTGGTCGATGCCGATTGCGGAACGGGCGGCTACTGTGATTCTTTGAAGTGCCTCCCGAAGCCTTTTTATTGTGCCAATGAACGCTGGTCAGTGAGCCAAATCGGGAAAGTTCAAGATTGTGGTGCTTTCACTTGTGATGACTCGACGGGAGCTTGCCGGAGGTCCGCAACACTGGCTGTTCACTGCACCAATGGATATGTCGACAACGGACAGGGATCTTGCATCAAATCAATTTCGTGTAACCCTCAAAGAGACCCCGAGTGTGAGCGTCTCTTAGAACAGTGGTCCCAGGTAAGAACAGATTATGAGGCCAGAACTCCTGCTCCTACTCCTAACATCCTCTCCTGCCGCTCCTGTTCTGCTCAAAACCAATGTTCTGCCCAGGAAATGTGTTATCAACAAACTTGTAAACTTCAACAGCCCGTGTGCGAGCAAGATCAACAAGGGAATTGGCTCTCGCGTTTGACGGATGGGAATGTGGTTTCTTGCGGAGACTTCAATTGCAACCAAAGCTCAGGAAGTTGCATTGACCTCTGCTTTATCGATTCAGAATGCAGCAGCGGAAAAAAATGCCTCAACCAAAAATGTCAGTGAATCCTCATCTTATCAAAGTGGATGGCTTTTCAAAACAGGCCTCCACGTTAAGAAATTTTTTCGATCAACAGTTCAAAGATCACCAAAGCCTGGATTCCAAACGCTTTGTCTGGGACTATTGGAATGTGCCTGATCAGTATCAGTTGATGCGAACTCCGGCCTATCACTACTTTCCCGAAAAAATGTATCTCAAATTCCATCAAGAACTGGTGGCTTGGGGGCGAAAGACTTTAGGCTGTTGGGACATTTCACCACCTTGGCTGAGTTACTACACAGAGGGTGGATTTCAAAATTTTCATTCAGATGTCCCCCATGGCCCCTGGGCCTATGTTTTTTCTTTGAGTCCCCAAGAGCTCCTGTTTCAAGGCGGGGAAACACTGCTCTTAAAGCCCGAAGTTCTTTCCTATTGGAAAAACTTTGGCACCAGCCAAGACCGAGAACGCAGTAGCTTCCTAGAAACGGTCTCACCTGATTTTAACCGCCTGATTGTCTTTGATCCAAGAATTCCCCATGGGGTGACCCGGGTTTCTGGCGTGAGCGACCCTCGGGAAGCTCGCTTGGTCATCCATGGCTGGTTCACTGAACCAAAAACATATTTGGATGGCTACCTCCCCGAAGAAGCTGCCGAGGCAACCCTGAATGAAGCTTTCGATCAAATCCAAGAACTCTGTGCGAAGACTGATCCTTTCACTGGAACCTTGAGCTTACAGTTGAAAGTTTCAGCGGTGGGGGCGGTGACTTCTGTGACGGCTGCGACCAACACTCTCAAAACGTTGTCAGGTGATGAGCCCACTCTGTTTTTGAAGTCATTGCTGAAAGTGTACTTGAAGCTGAAGTTTCCGAAAGCTCGTGGTAGCACTCAGATGACGATCCCTTTGATTTTTCAATAATCCTTCCCTAAGCTTGAAGAATGAAAAAATACTTCTCTTTGGATGATGTTCTTCTTTGGCTCGTCACCTTTGTGCTCGTCGGATTTGTGGCTTTTGAAACCCCTCGCACTGTTTGGAATACAGAACCTGCCACGGGCGGCGATACAGCGTCGCACTTTTATCCACTCCATGTGCTCGTCAAAGAAGGAATCCCCCAGCTCTCCTTGCGAACTTGGAATCCAGGAAATCTCATGGGAGAACCCCATCTTCTGCATTACTTCCCAGGCCCTTATTTGATCATGGCTTTCTTGAGTCTCTTCGTACCCATTGGCTTAGCTTTTAATATCGGGACGATTTTGCCCCTGTTGGTCTTCCCACTCACCGTCTATGTGGGCCTTCGAGGTCTTGGCATTCGTTTCTTTGGCGCGGTGGTCGCCTCTTGCTTTGCTTTGCTGTTTGCTTTCAACGAATCATTTTCCATGTGGGGTGGAAACAGCATGTCTCTTCTAGCTGGACAATTTGCCCACATGTACGCATTGAACTTTTTGTTTCTCACACTGGGCCTGATTGGCTATGAACTGCGACAGCAGCAAAATCTGTATGGATCCACATTGCTCGTGATGGCTGTTTGTATCAGCCACTCTTATATCTTGCTGCTCATTCCTTTCTTTTTCCTCGGTTTCATTTTTACATTTCCTCTTCAAGATTCTGGCAAAATGGACGTGCTAGGGAGCGAGTCCAGATGGAGCCGATTTAAATATCTCTTCTGGGTGGGGCTCTGGGGCATTATCCTGAGCCTTTGGTTTATTGTTCCACAAATTCTCAATGCCCCATGGACCACGGGCAATCCCATGGCATGGTATTTCGAAAACTTCTGGCGAGATGTCTTCCCCGAAGCATGGAGACCTGTGTTCTGGATTTTTGCGGGGATCCTTCCTGTCCTCACTTTTTTTGCGGGAAGAGATCGCAAACTCTTGAAAGAATTTTTGCTCTCCTTGGGCTTTTGGACAATGCCAATTTTAGCCTGCATTGCCATGTTTTTCGTTTTTCCTAAGTTAGGACTTGTGGATGCGAGGGTGATTCCACAGATTCAACTGTTTCTTTTTTTACTGATGGGAATTTGGCTCGGTCTTCTGATTGAAAAGTTTCCTAAAGTTTTATCGTGGGTGGTTCTTGCTGGGGCTTGCGGTGCTATTTTGTTTTGGACTCATAAAAATATCAAAAATTATCCACACTGGGTGAAGTGGAATTACAGCTCCTGGAGTGCCAAAAATAAATACGCTGAGACTCAAGAGGTTTTTAAGTTTCTCAAGGGAGACTTTTCACAACCTCGGATTGCCAATGAACATCACCCCAGCCTGAATGATGCTGGCACCACACGAGTGTTTGAGATGACGCCTTACTTTGCCAGACGGGCGACCATGGAATCACTCTACCAAGAGGCCGCTCACACAGCCCCCATCACTCATTGGCTGCAGGCCCGAATTTCAGATAAGCCCTCCTGCCCGATTCGAGGCTGGGACTGCCCACGTATGGATTTCAAAGGCTTAGATCAGCAAATGAAAGTTTTAGGCGTTCAGGATCTGATCCTCACAAGCCCCGAAGCTTTCGCGAAAGTGAATGAGAATCCGAAACTTCAGATGGCGTATCAAACAGCTTCTCTCAGAGTCTATCGCCTCAATGAGCCCATCCGCTTAGTGGAAACCCTCACGGTCATCCCTGAAATTTCTTTCCCTGATGGTTTTCAAAGAAGATTTCTCGAATGGCTTAAAAATTATCAACCAGGCTCAGCGGCTTTACTGGTTCCAAGAGCCAAAAACTTTCAGATGAGCGAAAATTTTTTAGATCCTGAACAAAAATGTCAGCCGCAAGTCACTGCCGATTACAATCGGATCGAGCTTAAAACTCACTGTCCTGGAAAAATCCACGTCCTCAAATTCACTTATCATCCGGCGTGGAAAGCTTCTGGTGGAGAAGACCTTCATATGATTTCTCCGGGCTTCATTGCCTTTGTCCCAGACAGTGAAAACGTCGAACTGAAATTTGGCCCGAGCTTCAGTTGGTATGTGGCAGGACTTATTTCGTTGATCGCTTTTGTGTATTGGATGTTACAAGCCTGGGCGAAAACGAGAAAAAATAAGTTTTAATATTTTTTTACGTTCTGAGCTTTTGATTCTGCTTTCGCAAAAAAGCTCGCCAGCAGATTCTGTTTTTCATCGCCTGTGACCGGCCTTGCATCCGTCTCGTGCTTTTTCAAATGCACATCTTTGATTTCAAGAAGAAATCTTGAAGGGCTGACTGGCTTTATTTGTCCGTGGCGCTTTCGCGTGCGACAGCGGGTCAAGATTAAATGCTCTTCCGCACGAGTGAGGCCCACATAAAAAAGCCTTCGCTCTTCGTCCACGTCTGTGCCGAGAGTGCGATGAGGAATTAGATCTTCTTCCACCCCAATCAAAATCACCACGGGGAACTCAAGGCCTTTGCACGCATGCAAAGTCATCAAAGACACTTCGTTGTTGTCTTCCTCGTCTTCGCGATCTCTGAGCTCCATGGAACCTAAAAATTCTTTGAGCACTTTCTCTGTGCGACCCGCTTTCGCCACAAACGAATCTAAAATGCGTCCGACGATTTCAACGAGGATCCATTTCTTGTCACCAGCGGTGGCGTCCCCACTGGTGTGAAACAAGTAATCCCGATATCCCATATCGCGAAAAATTTTTTCCAGGTTCCCGCCGACACTTCGCCCCTCAGCCGAATCCAGAAGGCGCCGAGGAAAGGATTTCAGGAGATCTAAAAAACGAGAAATCGCTTCGCCGGCTTTATCATTCACGCCAGCCTCTTTCCAATGGTGGCAGGCTTTGATGAAAGAAGCTTTGTGGCCTACTCCATATTGAACCAATTTTTCAAGACTCGTATCTCCGATTCCCCGCGCGGGCGTGTTCAAAATTCTTTTCACCGCCACATCATGGGGAGCGAGTGCCGCTCGAATATATCCCAGGACGTCTTTCACCTCTTTGCGATCAAAGAGCGCGGTTCCGCCCGACACTGAGTAAGGAATCGAGTTCGTCCTCAGCGTGCTTTCTAAGAAGGCTGCTTGAGAATTGCTCCGATAAAGAACTGCGATATCCTGATATTTGTAGCCTTTATTCACAAAAGCTTTGATTTCACGACACACAAACTCGGCTTCTTCTTCCTCGGTTTGCATGACAAAGAGCTCTGGCATTTCACCGAGCTCGCTCTTCGGACGCAAAACTTTGCCATGACGATTTTTATTTTTAGCAATCACATCGTTCGCGAGCTCAATGATTTTTCCCGTAGAACGATAATTGCGTTCAAGCTTGACCACATGGCAAGGGGCATAGCGCTTCGGGAACTGCAAAATATTGGAAACTTGAGCTCCCCGCCAGCCATAGATGGATTGATCATCATCGCCCACCACGGCCAAATTGCGATATTTTTTCGCCATCAGATCAATGAGCTTCATCTGCAAATCATTGGTGTCTTGGAATTCGTCGACCATGATAAAGCGGTACTGATTCTGAACTTTTTCTAAGATCTCGGGATGATTTTTTAAAAGCTCGTAGGGCTTGATCAGAAGGCCTTCGAAATCAACCACACCCATCAAATCAAGGCGCTTCACAAACTTAGGATGGAGTACTTCCGCCAGCTCATGATATTCGTCCTGTGCCTCCAGCTTGGCTTTCCCATGGGTGCGCAAATAGTTAATCAAATTCAGAAGCTTCTCTGAATCAAACTTATCTTTGCCGGCAATGGCCACATCTCGCATGAGGTCTTTGAGAATGCTCTGGCAATCAGAGCCATCGACAACGCCGAACTGTGGTGGCAAACCGGCTTGGGCAGAATATTTTTTCAAAAGCTGGAGACCGAATGAGTGAAAGGTCCCCGCCCAGATTCCTTTGGCAGAATCACCAAGCTTATGACTGACTCGAGACTTTAACTCACGAGCGGCTTTATTCGTAAAGGTGAGAACGCAAATTTCTTCAGGGCGTGCGACCTTCTCGGCGATGAGCCTTCCAGTGCGAGAGACTAAAACTGTTGTTTTTCCCGAGCCAGCTCCCGCCAAAATAAGTAGAGGTCCCTCGCTATGAAGGACGGCTTGAGCTTGCTCAGGGTTTAAACCCTGAGTCCACATGAATTACTGCCTGTTATGAACGAGCGAACGAACTTCGTCCGAAAAGACGACTTCAATTTTGTCGGCGTAAGAAAGGCGAACAAAACCATCCCCGAATTTTGGGTGACTGATTTTTGTGTTCTGCGGAAAGTTAGACTTCATCGAGTACTTCGAAGTTTCACCTTGAACAGAAGCCATCAAGTTATTGTACTCATCGCTGTGGGCGTTTTTCTTGGCTTGAGCAGCGGCTTCTTTCCTTTTCGCGGCGGCTCCTGCCAACTGACGAGGCTGAGGATTCTTTGAAGGCAACTTATAAGTTTTCTGAGAACCGCAAACTTCGCACTTTACTTTTGCTGAAGTCGCCGACGTGTGAGCCACCACCACAAAGTATCTCTCGCAAGCGCACTTTTTACATTCGAGGTGAACTGTCTTTGCAACGGGTGGTAACGTCATTTCTGCCATGGATTCTCCTTATGATTCTTTCAGTCTATAGATATCTAAGGCCTCTGTCAGTTTTTTACTGGCAATATCTGCACTGCTCAAATAAAAAGGCCCGGCTCCAGACTCGATCTTGTTCTGGAGAGAGATCATGCTCTGCTCATCTTTAGGGTCAATTTGGAAGCCCGCTGGACCATACTTCTCAAGAAAAGCCAAATCTGGTTCCCGAGTGAAGAACTGCTCCCAACAATGAGCGTCCACATAGACACGATAGGTTATAGTTTTCGCGTGACTGTGGACAGGAGTGTAGGCCGTAAAAATCTCCATATGTCCGTAGTGAGAGTGGAGCTTCAAGGCAGGGTTCCCCCACTGGGTCATGCCCAAACAAGACTCCACATTGGCGTACCAGAGACTAAAAGCTTTCGATAAAAATCCAAGACCATAGAAGCGGTCTTTTTCTGGCAGCAAAGAATTAATGGCGCACAAGTTATGAGCCACCCACTGCCCTTTCGCCATCGTCGGTATAATAATAAACAAAGACAGTGGAGTCCACTCGAGCTCTGTCGTTCGAGTCATGACTTTTCTGACAGCCTCTGGCAAGGCCGAAGTCCGCATGGCAAATCCACCCACAAATCCAGGAATCACAGCACAGTCATAAAAGACCCAACGAGGCATGGCCATATTGGAAGGGCCAAAGGCCCTTTCTTCGATAAAATAAATTTGCTCAGCAAAACTCAGGGTTTCTAAATCCAAAGGATTGTAAACCACGGGATCCATAGGAAACCAGTCCAAGCGATGTCTCGTTCCCGGTTGTCCAATCCGATTGTCTGGCCTGACAAAGACATAGGGGCGAATGTCACCACTCGTTCCCCACTTTTGATACCAGTCGGCTTTCTGAAGAATCTCTGGAATTTTGTACATTAGCTGAGGGGACCAATCATTTTTTCAGGTCGCACCGCTTGATCAAACTGCTCGGAAGTCAAAAGTCCCAGCTTGATCGCTTCTTCTTTCAACGTGGTTCCATTCTTGTGAGCGGTCTTTGCAATCTTGGCCGCATTATCATAGCCAATGTGAGGATTCAAAGCTGTGACCAGCATCAACGAGTTATCGAGATGCTTTTTGATCTGAGCCTGATTGGCCTCAATGCCCACCAAACAGTTATCAGTGAAACTTTCACAAGCATCGGCAAGCAAACGCACAGAATTGAGAACATTAAACACAATGACGGGTTTAAACACATTCAGTTCAAAGTGCCCGGTGGCTCCGCCGACAGCCACGGCCGCATCATTTCCGATCACTTGAGCACACACCATGGTCATGGCTTCACTCTGTGTGGGGTTCACCTTGCCTGGCATGATAGAAGAACCTGGTTCATTCTCAGGCAGCAAGAGCTCTCCAATTCCACAACGAGGGCCACTTCCCAAAAGGCGAATATCGTTGCCAATTTTCATGAGTGACACAGCCACTGTCTTGAGAGCGCCACTCACTTCCACCAAAGCATCGTGGGACGCCAAAGCTTCAAATTTATTTTCTGCAGAAACAAAGGGGATTTTCGTTTCCGCAGCGATGGCTTGAGCTGCTTTCACTGGAAAGTCAGGATGCGTGTTGAGTCCTGTTCCCACGGCTGTTCCGCCCAGGGCCAGTTCATGCAAATGAGGCAAGGTGTTTTTCACACGAGTAATCGAGTGTTTGAGTTGAGTCGAGTAGCCAGAAAACTCCTGACCCAAGGTGAGCGGGGTTGCATCCATCAAATGAGTGCGGCCAATTTTCACGATGTCTTTGAACTCGTTCTGCTTTTTCACCATCGCTTGATGCATTTTTTCCAGCATGGGCAGTAAGCGATGATGAATTTGATCAGCGACTGCGATGTGCATCGCTGTGGGAAAAGTATCATTCGAGCTTTGACCTTTATTCACATCATCGTTCGGATGAACATCTTTCGATGGAAGCTTGAGTCCCATCATGGTCATCGCGCGATTGGCAATCACTTCATTCGCATTCATATTCGTCTGAGTCCCAGAGCCTGTTTGCCAAACCACCAGGGGGAAGTGAGCATCGAGTTTTCCCTCGATAACTTCGTCCGCGGCCTTCAGAATAAACTCTGCTTTTTTCTTATCCAAAAGACCCAGGTCAGCATTTGTCTTTGCAGCACATTTCTTGAGAACTCCCAAAGCTTTGATCATCTCTCGGGGAAAGCGATCTCCGCCGATTTTAAAATTTTCACGGGATCTTTGAGTTTGAGCCCCCCAGTAAACGTCCGCCGGAACTTTGACTTCACCCATAGTGTCTTTTTCAATGCGAAATTCAGTGCTCATTTTTACTCCTTAAACATGGACCCATTAAACAGTTCGATGAACGTCTCTCACACTCGCTTGATCTGTTGGGAATATCACGAGTTCTTGGATGTTCACGTGTTTTGGTCTTTGGATGGACCACAAAATAGTCTCTGCGATATCCTCAGCAGTCAAAGGCTTCATCCCTGCATAAACTAATTTGGCTTTGAACTCGTCCTGCAGACGCACTTGTGAAAACTCGGTTTCCACCATGCCAGGCTCGATATTGACAACCCGCACACCAGATCCCAGTAAATCCATGCGCAAGCCTTCGCTAAAAGCTTTCACGGCATGCTTGGTGGCGCAATAGACGGCACCGCCGGGGTAAGTCCAACGACCTGCCACGGAACCCAGATTCACAATGGTTCCTGCTTTATTTTTGAGCATTTTTTCAGAGATAAAACGAGTCAAATAGAAAACACCTTTGATATTGGTGTCGATCATCTGATCCCAGTCGTCGAGCTTGGCCTCGGGAACTTTCTCGACCCCGCGAGCAAGGCCTGCATTGTTCACTAAGACTTCAAGCTGGCTTAAGTATTTGTTGTGAGACTTGCAGAAAGCTTCTACCTTCCCGCGCTGGGAAAGATCAAAAACACCGAGAACAACCTCTTGCTGTGGCCTTTCGACCTTGAGGGATCTTTCAAACTCTTGAAGGCGATCTTCCCTGCGAGCCGTCAGAATCAGAGAATAGCCCTGCTGCCAGAGAAGCTTGGCCGTGGCCTGACCTATTCCTGCAGAAGCTCCGGTCACCAATGCCCATTTTTTTGCTTGCACATGAACCCCCGAAAAAACAAACCCCAGCCAGTTTGGCCGGGGTCCATCCTATCTCGAATTCTGACAGGTGCAAGTCGAGGTGCTTAACAGCCGCGAGGTGTTGGCAGCACGGTCAAATGATACACAATAACTGACTCAAAATCCTGTCCCTGGTCTCTGCGACCGCCTCAATGGAGCCACCGTTGACTGACGAAATCTGCGTGTTCGTTGGTGATTTCTGTTTCTTGTAAAACAAGAAACAGAAATTCCGTCCGATTTCCTTTTTTTCTCTATTGAGTTAGGTAGTTAGAGGACGGCGTTCTGCTGAAGGGACAGGATTTTGAGTCAGGTATTGATAAACACCCGCGGAACTGTTGACCCTACAATGAAACCAAGTAAAACAGGGCCATGGCGAAAATATGGCTGATGAAATCCGAACCTGACGTTTACAGCATCGATCAATTGGCCAAGGATAAGACCACTTGGTGGACCGGAGTCAGAAACTATCAGGCGCGAAATTTTATGATGAAAGAAATGGAACTGGGCGATGTCGTCCTGTTTTACCATTCCAATGCAGAACCGCCCGGCATTGCAGGTCTTGGGAAAGTCACGCACTTGGCTGAGCCCGATCCCACTCAGTTTGAGAAAAAGTCCGAGTACTTCGATCCCAAAGCAACCAAAGAAAAAGCCAACTGGTTTTGTGTGCAAGTGGGCTTTGAACGAAAACTTGAAAAATTAATTAGCCTTGAAGAGCTGCGAAAAAATCCCAAACTGCAAGAGCTGTTAGTGCTTAAAAAGGGACAACGCCTCAGCATCCAACCTGTAGAAGAAGTCCACTATCGCGAGATCCTGAAGATGGAGAAGAAATGAGGCTGTTACTAGCCCCTATGGAAGGTGTGGTCGACTGGGTTCTGAGAGACACAATGACGGAACTCGGTGGTATCGATCAGTGTGTCACTGAATTCGTGCGAGTGACGACGACTTTACATCCAAAGATTATTTTTAGCCGCTCCTGCCCGGAACTGCAAACAGGCTCCAAGACTCGTTCGGGCACTCCGGTGTTTGTGCAACTGCTGGGAGGGCAGCCTGAGCCCATGGCCGCCAACGCAGCTCGCGCAGCTGAATTGGGAGCTGCCGGCATTGACATTAATTTTGGGTGTCCTGCAAAACTGGTGAACCGTCATGATGGCGGAGCTGTCTTGCTGAAATCTCC
>JBKCXY010000274.1:0-1961 GCA_046315835.1 Pseudobdellovibrionaceae bacterium
AGCAACCTTGGCCCGAGGAATTTTCGAAGGACTTGGTAACTTTCGAATCGCTAATGCGATACAAGCTTTGAACTACGGGGGATTGTACATTTTCCCGCTAGTAAGTCTTCTCGTCACTAACAATTTGGCTGTGATTTGCTCGATTCTGTTGTTAGGCCGAGCTTTGACATTGATTCCATTTTACTTTTTGGGTCGAAAAAAACTCAAAGAACAGTCTCGAAATATCAAAAAAGAAAGCCTTCGTGAGCACTACGCCAAATCTTTTTGGTTCACACTGATCATGCTGACAAACCCAATCATTCTTTATTTTGATCGGTTGATTATTTCGGCCAATGTGCCGCCTGAAAAAGTTGCTTACTACATCATTCCCATGGACTTGGTGTTGCGATTTTCTTTGATCCCCTATGCTGTTTACCGCGTTTTGTTCCCGGTGCTTTCAAAAGATTTTGATTACTTTAACCAAGAAAAAATCAGCGCCATTTTGCGTGGGTATAAGTGGATCTTGTTGGCAGTCCTCGGCGGGGCCATCGCAGTCAGCTTCCTGGGCGATTGGTTTTTACTGCATTGGTTGGGCTCGGATTACGCTTCTCAGAGTTTTTTCTTTATGAAAGTGGCTTTTGTAGGAGTGGCTGCGAATGCCCTCGGACACATCCCTTATACTTATTTGCAGTCGGGCCCAGCTCTGAAGTGGACGGCACTCATGCCGATTTTGAGTTACAGCGTGATCATGGGAAGTTTAGCGCTTTTCAGTTCTGAGTTGTATCAGGATCACTTGGTGCTTGCTTGGAGTGGGCGATTGATGGTGGATGCCCTTGGATTTTATCTGATTTCAGTATACACGATCAGGCAGTCCCAGTTGAAAGTGGAGGGTCGATTATGAGAGTTCTTGTCACCGGCGGAGCAGGGTACATCGGATCCCACGCGGTTTATCAATTACTGGAAGCCGGTCACGAAGTGGCAGTGATTGACAGTATGGTGGCGGGGAATCCTTGGGCCGTTCCTGAGAAAGCTCTTTTTTTGAAAGCTGATATTGCTGATGAACAGCCGGTGAAGAAACTTTTCGCAGATTTTAAGCCAGAAGCGATCATGCATTTTGCGGCTTTTGTCGAAGTGCCCGAGTCAGTGCGCGAACCCCTTAAGTATTACGAGAATAATTTTACCAAAGCCTGTCGTTTTATCCAGATGGCCGTGGATGCTGGGATTCGAAGATTTGTTTTCTCATCCACAGCCGCGGTGTATGGCACGCCTGAGAAAAATCCCATCAATGAATCTGCACCTGTTCTGCCGATCAATCCCTATGGGGCGAGCAAGTCATTTACCGAGAGATTTTTGTTTGATCTGGCTCAGATTGGAAAGATCTCGCCGATCATTTTTAGATATTTCAATGTGGCGGGTGCGAGGCTGGATCTTAAAATCGGCCAAGCAAGACCGAATCCCTTTCATTTGATTAATGTGGCTTCTGAAGCAGCCTTAGGCCTGCGGCCTAAGCTCATGATGTTCGGCGAAGATTATCAAACCAAAGATGGCACCTGCGAGCGAGATTACATCCACGTCGAAGACCTGGTCGCAGCGCACTTGTTAGGACTGCAGCATCCTTTGGAAATAGGCAAAGCTGAAATCTTCAATTTGGGGTACGGTCATGGCTTCACTGTTAAAGAAGTGATTGAAGTCATGCAAAAGCTTTCTGAGAAAGGCTTTCCCGTCGAGAAAGCCCCGCGCCGTGAAGGGGATCCCGATTCTTTGGTGGCCGATTCTTCAAAAGCTCAGAAAATTCTTAAGTGGAAGCCAAAGCATGACGATTTAGAGCTGATCTGTCAGACAGCTTTGAATTGGGAAAAAAAGCTCATTCAAATTAAAGCGCAAGGGAAGCGCTCATGAAAACACCTAAGGTCGTGATCCTCCATGATTGGCTTGTTGGCTTTCGAGGCGGGGAGCGAGTTCTCGAAGCCATTTGTGAGCTG
>JBKCXY010000275.1:0-7762 GCA_046315835.1 Pseudobdellovibrionaceae bacterium
AGTTACCAGCTCTTGGATTCTTCAGTGGGTTTTGAAGTTTCAGAAAAAGTTTCCCGAGAAGTTCAGATGATATTCAGTCATGTCGCAAAGTCAGATTCAGAAATCAGTGCCGTCAGTTGGCGCTGGGAATTTTAGCGCCAATATCATTTCTGAATTGCATTCCATTAAAATGAGTTTCTTGCGCCATTTCATAAGCTCTGTTCAAGGCCTGTTGAGCATTTTCTCCGATTCCCACACATCCCAGAACTCTTCCGCCGGCTGTTTGGAATTCTCCCAATGATTGAGTCACACCCGAGAAAATATAGTACTTTTCTGCAGACTCTTGAGTGCTCAACTGAATGAGGTCATTTCGTCGAGGACATTCAGGATACCCCTGCGCAGCGAGAACCACGCAGGCTGCCGAAGTATTTGGCAGGATCTCTAGCTTTTCAATTTCACCATGAGCGAGTCTCCAGAAAAACTGAGTGGCTGAGTTTTTAATCAAGGGAAGAATGACTTGTGTTTCTGGATCTCCAAAACGGCAATTGTACTCGAGAAGGCTAGGCCCTTGAGGTGTGACCATAATTCCGAAAAAAACAAGACCGCGAAAATTCCAATGCCGTTTTTGAATTTCATTCAAAGTCGGATCAATAATTATTCTTTTGATCTCTGCGCGCAGGGAATTTGAAATTTGAACAGGCGCCACAGTTCCCATGCCCCCAGTGTTGGGGCCCTCGTCATTCTCTTTCAGTCTTTTGTGATCTTGAGCGATAGGGAATTCGCAGTAGGCTTTGCCGTTGGTTGCGATGATCAGAGATAGCTCCCATCCAGGGGAGAATTGCTCAAGCACCGCACGCTCGCCTGCAGGACCCAGAATTTTTCTTTCAAAAAAATCTCGAGCCGCCTGAAAAAGATCTTGTTCGGTTTTGCAAATCACCACACCCTTGCCGGCGGCAAGGCCGTCAGCTTTGAGTACATAAGGGGGAGTGAACTCTGCAAGAATAAGACGACAGTCTTCGACGGATTTGACCACTCTGAAGTGCGATGTTGAGACTCCAGCAGCTTGCATAAACTCTTTGGCGAAGATCTTCGATCCCTCAAGCATGGCAGCTTGAGATTCTGGTCCGATCACGAAAATGTTTTGCTGACGAAGGTGATCAGCAAGACCTAGGACAAGGGGATCTTCGGGTCCAATGAAAACAAAGTCGATCTCGTGGGAGCGACAAACTTGAGTGACTGCACTAAAATCTCGCCAGTCCGCTGCAATTAAATCTGCGTCTTTTTGCATGCCTGCGTTGCCAGGCAGAACAAACACAGAGCTTCCTGAGCTTTTGAAAGCCTTCGCCAGAGCATGTTCTCGTCCACCTTGTCCTATGACCAAGACTCTCATTATTTTCTCCGTTGATTGGCTGATCGTGTTGAGCCTACTCTATGTATCTATGGAAAAAATAGTCTTTATATCAGGCAAAAGAACAGGTTTCGGATCCTTTGGTGGATCTCTCAAAGATATTTCAGCCACTGATCTCTCAGTAGTTGCAGCAAAGGCCACTCTTGAGCAGGGTGGCGTCAGTGCTGATCTTGTAGATCATGTTGTCATTGGAAATGTGGTTCAGTCGGGGGCAGATGCGGCTTACTTAGCTCGGCATGTAGGTCTTAAAGTGGGGATTCCCCAGAACGTGCCAGCGTATCTTGTGAATCGTCTCTGCGGCAGTGGTTTTCAGTCTTGGATCAACGCGGCTCAAATGATCATGACGGGCGAAGCTCAACTGGTTCTTGCGGGTGGTGTTGAACAAATGTCGCAAATCCCTTATGTTGCGCGAGGAGCACGTTGGGGGCAGCGAATGGGGCACTTCGAGCTTGAAGATTACATGACAGCCTCTTTAACAGATGCTTATGCTGGTATTCCCATGGCGATCACAGCAGAAAACTTGGGTGAAAAATATCAGATTTCTCGACAAGAAGTGGATCAGTATTCGGTGTTCAGTCAAAAGCGCTGTAAAGAAGCATTGGATGCTGGAAAATTTAAAGAAGAAATGACACCTGTAAAGCTCGAGTCCAAGAAGGGCACTGTTGAGTTCATGCAGGATGAACATCCAAAGCCAGAAGTAACTCATGAAAAATTGAGCACGATGAAACCGCTGTTTAAAAAAGAGGGCTTAGTGACTGCGGCCACAGCTTCAGGAATCGTCGATGGAGCTGCTTGCAGTCTTTTAACGTCAGAAAGTTTTGCTCGTTCAAAAGGACTCAAGCCGATAGCCAGAGTTGTTTCTTATGCCAGTGTGGGCTGTGATCCAAAAATCATGGGGATTGGACCTGCTGCGGCCGCAAGAAAAGCTTTAGAGCGCGCAGGTTTGAAGATGGACCAAATGGATTTGATCGAAGTGAACGAAGCGTTCGCCGCTCAGTATCTTGCCGTCGAAAAAGAACTTCAGCTGCCTCGAGAAAGAACCAATGTGAATGGTGGAGCCATTGCCATCGGTCACCCGCTGGCGGCTTCAGGGACTCGAATCATGAATCATTTGGTGTATGAATTGAACAGAAGATCAGCTCGCTATGCTTTGGGAAGTGCTTGTATCGGTGGTGGGCAAGGTGTGGCTGTCATCATTGAAAGGCTTTCCTAATGGCGCAAGATCTTAATTTGCGCGAGAGAACTGTCGTCGTCCTTGGACCCTTTTCAACCACGGTTCAAAACCTGATGATTCATCTGACCGAAGCAGGAGCTGACGTTGCCCTTGTTGATACCAATGCTCATGAATTCTCGCGATTCTGCACGAATTTGACAGATCAAAGGGAGGCGAACCCTAAATTGGGAAGAGCGATCGCTGTGGCGAGCAATCTTCAAGACCCCCAAGCAATTCGAGATGGTCTTGCCAAGGTCGCTCAATCTTTTGGAAGTATCGATATTTTTATCGATGCCTGTCTTTATAATAAAACTTCCCCCTTGGATCCGACGCGATCCGATTATCAATGGGAGTCTGAATTTGCGAATCACTTAAAGCCAACGATGGCGGCCACTCAGTACGTGATTAATTTCGTCAAAAATAGAAAACGGGGTCGCTTGCTTTACCTTCTGAACGATTCAGTCGGTCGAGGTTCGCCGCAAAATTCATTGGCAAATTTGTTTCGTGGTGGACTTGTTTATTGGATGAAATCTCTATCTCGGCAGCTGAATGATTCCAACATTACGGTCAATTGCCTTTCTATTGGGATGACCGAAGAATATCTTTTGGGGACTTATCCAGAATGTAAAACCATTCAAGAAGCTCTGACTCAGGCCAAAGTGGCGGATCCATTTGTGAAACTGACGGAGCCAGAGAAGATCACTAATATGATTATGCTGTTGGTCAGTCCCTTGGGATCGGCCATCAACGGACAGCATCTGGTGTTGACTTAAGGTGAATCTGCAAAACGATTGAGGCGTGAAATATTTGGTTTGACGTAGACTTCCATGCAAGCGTGAAGAATTCTTTGATCAACGGGTGGGTCAATGCACAGAAGAATGACCGAGGAACGACGAGATTTGGTGCTCCTCTCCAAGACGAATGAGCCGACCTCTTCAGGGTTGTGATCCCAATCAAGAACCAAGAGATCAGCTTGTTCAAGATCGGTGGCTTTAATCCCTTTGAGTTTTTTATAGGCCGTTACTTGGTGTTGGCCAGCATGGAACATTTCGGTCAAGAATTGGCGAAGATCATCATCAGATTCCACGAGTAAAAATTTCATAAAATAAGTATTTTACTTAAATAGTCTGCAGGCAAGGCCAGGTTTCCGCAGGGGCAGGGCCGTGCTGCAAGCCGTTAACTTTCTTGCCTGTGCGTGAACTGACATATGATATCCCTTCCCCATGTTTCAAAATGCAGAGTATCAATCAATTCAGAGAATCGTGTTGTCTAACAAGCCAGATCAGGATTTCCAAGAGGTCCACCGTGAGATGAAAGAGCTCGGTCTCGATTTTATCATTGATGAACGTATCAAAGATCTCCTTCTGCAGGGCTATGATTATGAAATTTGGACAAGAGACATGGAGTTTATCGTCGCTTCCAAGCGATTTCTGGGTCTCACCAGTTATTCCCTCGATCAGCTTTTGACCACTCATTGGGGAGAAATGTTTCATCGGGACGATCTCAACAAAACAAGAATCGTTCGGGCGATTGAAAAAGTCTTCAAAACTCAGCAGCCACAAATCAGCGTCACGCCCAAACACGTGGTTCAGGAGATCGCTTCCAAACAAAAAGTCGCTTTGGAAGTTGAAGTCCTCGAGATTACTCCGTTTTGGAATCATCATGAGGATCTCAACTTCTCAGGACTTCTTGCTGTGACTAAGCTGCGGGAGATAGATGCTTCTGAGTTTGTGTCTGAGTCATCAGGTTCTGATAAAGCACCACTGAATCATTAAAGCCCTGAAACACAGCTTCACGATCTTTCGAAGGAAGTTTTTCGATGAAATGCAGAGCTTCACGAACATGTTCGACGTCCTCTTCTCCGTGGACTTTGAGGAAGCTGTATCCCCCATGGTATTTCTCTTTTACTTTTCGGCTTAACTCACTTCCAAAATCGATAGCTATTTTTTCAAGCAGGTAAACATAGCCAAGGAAATAGTAAGGATTATATCTGTGAATTTGAAAATATTGATTCGCGATCAGGGAGCGAACATAAGGACTCTCTGCTTGGAGCTCTTTTCTCAAGAATTTCAGATCATTGAGAAGAAGTTTATCGTGATGAAGCTCTCCACCCACGAGCTTGGCTACATACGCAGAAAGCTCTGGATTTTTGAAATAGCTCTCAGCTGTGCAAAAATGAAGCAAGTTTACTGAGTGTTTCACCAGGTGGTAAGCTTGAGACAGCCACCAGGGATACACTGTCGGATTTTCCATCTCAGAATTTTTAAACGTTAAAAGCAGTTGATCATAGGATTGGAGATTCATGCGGCTTGCTCCTGAAAATCGTTGGTTTGTGTGGTGTTATAAATTTGGTGAATCACTTGAGCTTGCTGGGGATCAGGATGAGTGATGATCCGATGGGCATAAGCCAGCATAATTTTGCATTCAATGCCGTGTCTTTGAACTGTATCAATGGCCGAAGCACCGAACTTTTCTGCTGCTTTATCGGCTTTGTAGTCTGTTCTCGAATAGCCTATCATGGCAGAAAATCGATTCTCCTTCATCCAGCGAAAGGTGAGGGAGAGGAGATACTCAGTGTAGTTGATCCCACTCGCCTCCCCCCGAAAAAGCGGATTTGCAGTGAGCCACTCTAAAGACAGGATTCTTTCAGTGGTCTCAAAAATCATCGCTTTGGCGTAGGGCGTGCAGTACTTAAAGTAGGAATTCTCGAGCAAAAATTTATCCTGCACGAGAAAAGGATTATGGAGGCAAAACGCAAAGATTTGATTCGAGCCGTGAAGAATCGACAAATAGCGACTTCGAAAGAAATGATCAAGATCAAGGGTCTCGTTATTTTTGTGCAAGATGGGCTCATAGACTTGCTTCCACAGATCGAGGCATTGGCTGATTTGCGAGACGGTCTTTTCTTGATTGATCTGATGTAGGTCAATAATTTGAAACTCCATCTTAATCCCTTCTTTGGTAGGCACGAGATTAAGCGGAATAATTAAAGATTTAGTTAAGTCCAGAACTTAACTAAACAACGGACTTCTTCTTGCCCTCTTGGATTTCGGCCTTGACGCGCTCGGCATAGGACTCTACTAAGATCTTAGTGATTTTCTTTTCTGGGATTCCAAGAATATTGATGAGTTCACCCAAGGTTGGGAGCGGGACTTTACTAGCACCATTTTCGATGAGTGAAACAAAAACGGGTTGGGTATAACCGAGCTTATCAGCGATTTCTTTTTGCGACATATTGGCTTTCAGTCGATATTCTCGGATCAGTTCACCAATTTTTCCGTCAATTTTATGTTCCGGTTTTACAGACTTCGCCATCATTCACCGCCTGTCTTAAATTTGATCTACAGACGCTGATCAGTCAAAAGCTTTTCGGCCTCTTTGTAACTTTCTGGGGCCACATAAATTCGACTAATAATTCGGGCACCCTCATATCTTCTGAAAATTTCAGAAGTACGATCAATCGGTGTCGGCTGATCCCAGCGATCATACTGATCCATTACATAAATTTGATGCGAGCGATCTTCAGGTTCAGCTGAATGATACTTT
The DNA here is from genome assembly GCA_046315835.1 of Pseudobdellovibrionaceae bacterium. Lineage (GTDB taxonomy): Bacteria > Bdellovibrionota > Bdellovibrionia > Bdellovibrionales > Bdellovibrionaceae > JAJTIC01. The sequence goes on from JBKCXY010000275.1 coordinate 6,147, forward strand.
GAAAGACGAGCTTTCGAAGACGAGACGATCGTATGGATTCCAGCACGGCGAAGGGCGGACTCGATACGATCAGGACGATCCGATTCCTCGGTGCTATGAAGTTCAACAAGAACGCGGTAAGGATTTCTGCGAGTAATTCTTTGGGCCCATTCATTTTGGGAATCTGCAAGGTGCTCATACAATCGGAAATCATTATAGCGAGTGTACTCATTGATATCTGCAGGCAATCGAAAGCTCGCATCAGGGCTTTCCAAATAGCGATTCAACATTTCTTCATAGATCAGAGCTTTGTGGTGGAAATAAACCATGAGGTGGATGTGGTGTCGAGAGATCAGAAAATCATCGAAAGTGTACAGGGCTCGACGATTGAGTCCGAGAAAGTATTTTCCATCTTTCAGCGTGGCGCGAAGGTTGGCAACAAGCCAATCTCGATCAATTTTCCCGTAGTTTGTTCCCGTGAAGTAGGAGTCTCTTTCCAGATAATCCATACGATCAACATCAAGCTCTGAAGAGACCAGTTGTGAAAAGATCGGTCGAAAGTCAATTCCCTGATCAATGAAGAAGTCATCTGGGCAGGTCAACGACTTATCAATCAAGCAAGCAATATGCAGAGGAGAGATTTCGCTGAAATTCTGTTTGAGAACATCAGTGAGCCCTGAGTCTGTGAGGTATTTGATAGTGTAATCTTCATGGGTCGCTCGCGAAGAGGGGTCAACCTCAAAGCCTTTTTCGCGGTGGCGGTAAGCATCTACTTTCAGATCAGCGACTCGAGGCATGACATCTTCGGTGGTGTGGGAAAGGGGACCATGTCCCACGTCGTGGAGAAGGGCGCCTAAGCGTAAGACCTGACGGAAGCGATTTTTAACAGATGTTTTACTGAACGGAAATGCACCAAACACTGAATCAAAAACTCGTCCCCCCAGATGACAAACACCAATCGAGTGGAGGAACCGAGTGTGGGTGGCGCCAGGAAAACTGATGTCTGCAAATCCCAACTGTTTGATCGCACGCAAGCGCTGAAATTCTCTGGAATCAACAACAGCAGTTTCGCCATCGCTGAGCACAATACTACCGTGAACGGGGTCTCTGACTTCTATGGACATGCCCCTGTTTTGGGATGGAAATTTCCTCAAATCAATGACTTAGCTTTGCGATTGCGCAGCGTCAGTCGAGGTCTAGTCGAGAAGCTATCCCTAGTTGAAAAAGTTTATTGAAACCCTAGGGCTAGTGGGTATTCTGGTTTCATGAAAACACACCAAATGGAACAATACCATCAGCTCATGAAAGATCTCCTCGCTTTCGGTGACCCCAAAAGTGATCGAACAGGAACCGGAACCTTGAGCCTCTTTGGTCACCAAATGAGGTTTGATTTGTCGGAAGGATTTCCGCTGGTCACCACCAAAAAACTTCACTTGAGATCCATCATTCATGAGCTCTTGTGGTTCTTGAAAGGTGAGACAAATATCAAATATCTCAAAGACAACAAAGTCACCATTTGGGATGAGTGGGCCGACGATAATGGGAATCTTGGTCCCGTCTACGGAAAAAAGTGGAGAGCTTGGCAAGCTGCAGACGGCCGCACCATTGATCAGATCACCAATGTGATTCAGACGATC
>JBKCXY010000276.1:0-8992 GCA_046315835.1 Pseudobdellovibrionaceae bacterium
TGAGCTTTAACTACTTAGGTGATGGTCTTCAAGATGCCATCGACCCCAAAGCTATCCGCCGCTAATTTGCAATAACTGACTCAGAATCCTGTCCCTTCAGCAGAACGCCGTCCTCTAACTACCTAACTCTTGAGAAAAAAGGGAAATCGGACGGATTTTCTGTTTCTTGTTTTACCAGAAACAGAAATCACCAACGAACACGCAGATTTCGTAAGTCAACGTTGGCTCCATTGAGGCGGTCGCAGAGACCAGGGACAGGATTTTGAGTCAGTTTCTAATGGGCTGGCCAGAGAGAGGGCTCTGGCCAAGACATCAGAATGGTTTGTAAACCGCAAGATAAGTTCCAGCAAAGCCAAGAAGAATGAAGCTGCTGATCGCGAGCAGCATGTGTGAGGCTTTGCGTTTGGCAATGGAAATTGAAAGTCCCAGAAGACCCCAAACGATGAGTTTAGCGTAAATCCAATTGGGTAGACCTTGAACAAGCCCTAATCTGGCGGCCATTCCGAAGCCTCCGGTCAGAACGAGGAGCAAGCCAAGACCGTGAGTGAGAAATCCAAAGAATTTTACTTTGCCTTTCACATTGGAAGTGAGAGCGAAGCTAAAAAGAATTCCACCCAAGCCCAAAAAGAGCAGCATGATCCCAAGAATGTGCATCACTTTATAAAATTCGTAGGGAAGCATTAGTCCTCCAAGTTAAGTTTTTTTCTGATTTCAGCGACTTGTTTTCTAAGACCGGTCAAATGAGGAAGGCTCGCGAGAGTTCTGAGTCCATCTTTGAGAGGCTCAATCGGGTATCCAGTGTAGATTCCGGGTTCAGTGATGTCTTTGGTCACGGTGGATCTGCCGCCCAGTTGAACCTTGGATGTGATATTCACATGATCTGCGATGGCGACATTTCCACCAGTGACGCAGTTGTCACCGATGGAGGAGGAGCCTGCAATAAAAAAACCCGCGGTGATCAAGCAGTTCTTGCCGATCTTGCAGTTGTGACCCACGTGAACCAAGTTATCCATCTTGGTGCCCGCACCAATCCGAGTTTCATGGAGAGTTGCGCGATCGATGGCGCAAGATGAGCCAATTTCTACGCGGTCTTCAATCACCACTTTGCCAATCTGAGGAATCTTATGGTGATTTCCCTGCGGGTCGGAAACATATCCATAGCCATCAGAGCCGATGGTGGTGTGAGAATGAATCTCCACGTCATTGCCAATCTCGCAAGAAGCGCCAATGACGACATGGGGATGTAGATAGGTTTTCTGACCGACTTTGGCTTCATTTTCAATAACGACATGAGAACCCAGGATAGAGTGCTCACCAATCACGGCCCCTTCGCCGATCACACAGTGAGGGCCTATTTTAGCGGTGGCAGCAACTCGTGCTGAGCCTGCAATGACAGCTGTCGGGTGGATTCCTGCGCTCACCCGGTTCATTTTCAAGTCAAAGAGCGGAAGGAGTGTGGCCATGGCTGCACTGATGGACTCTGATTGAAAAAAGCAACAGTGCTCTGATTCGGGAGGAAGTTTTAATTGACTGCTCGCGATGAGCAATGGGGCCTTCAGGGATACGAGGCGATCGAGGTCAGACTGGGCAGAGACAAAAGCGAGGTGGCCTTGCTCCCAGGCATCAGGAGGCAGAGGTCTCTTTGCCGACAGATTAAGGGGGCCTGAAACATATCGAATATAAGGGCTTTTGAGGTCGTGAATTCTTTGAGCTGAGATCATCATGCTGCCGCTCCGCGAAAATAATCTTAAGTTTATGCTGTCAACTTATGCGATTTCATATAAGAAATTCAATGAAATAACAGCATTGGAGAAGTTCAAGCTTATGGCAAAGAAACCAGCTAAGGAAGCGAAAAAGCAGCCGAAGAAAGAGGCGAAAGCCGAAGCCAAACCAAAAGCAAAAGCTGAAGCAAAGCCAGCTAAGCCCGTCAAAGTCGAAGCTAAGCCCCTGAAAAAAGCGGCAGTGCCAGCGGCGGAGGTGAAAGCTGAGAAGCCTGCGAAAGCCCCGAAGGAGCCCAAAGCTCCCAAGCTTACAAAGGCTGAAAAAGCCGCCATTAAAATTTCTTCTGAAGATCAAAAGAGATGGCTCGAGTATCAAGAAAAGCATGGGGATGAAAAGCCTCAGAAGTACACAATGGCTGGCCAATTTGAGGCTCAGAAGCCCATTGAGCACCCCAAATTTGGTTGGGGATTTATTTTGACCAACATCGAAGATCGTTTAGAAGTCGTTTTTGAATCAGGAATAAAATTTTTAATTTCAAACCGAAAACTATAAAGGAAACAGAGTCGCGGATGGCAAAAGAGGATTTAGCACAGTTTGATGGCAAGATTGTTGATGCCCTTGCGGGAGGAATCTACAAAGTTAAACTTGAAAACAATGTTGAGATTCAAGCAAAGCTTTGTGGAAAAATGAGAAGATTCAACATTCGAGTTGTCGTCGGTGATAAAGTCACAGTGGGCGTCTCTCCTTATGATCCGACCCATGGTCTGATCATGTATCGTCACAAGTAAAAACTATGGAAAATACGTTAGAAAAATACCTGTTAAAGGCAGTGCCTGGTGTTTCTGTAAAATCAGCTCAGGCTGTACTTGAACTTTCAGCCGACGGCGGAACCGTTCCATTTATCGCTCGTTACCGTAAAGAAAAGACGGGGGGATTGGATGAGGTGCAGATCCGCGCTGTGATTGAAAGTTTTGAAACTTACAACGAAGTTGTGAAGCGAAAGGCTTTCTTGATCAAGGAAATTGGCGAACAGGGCAATCTGACGGAAGAACTCAAGAAACGAATTGATTTGAGCTGGGACCTCGGAGAGCTCGAAGAAATCTATCGGCCTTATAAAAAGAAAAAGAAAACAAAAGCCACGATTGCTCGTGAAGCGGGTCTGGAGCCTTTGGCGCAATGGATCTGGGACTTGGGCCATGGCACTCTCAAAGATGAAACAACGATGGAAGTGAAAGCCAAGAGCTTTCTCAATATTCCCAAAGGAATTGTTTCCTATGATTTAGCTCTCAAGGGAGCTCAAGATATTTTGGTCGAGAAGATTGCCAACGAGCTTTCTTTGCGGGAGCTCGTCGTCAAGAATTACCAGGATAAGGGCCAAGTTGTTTCTAAACGGACAAAGAGCTTTAAGCCGAATTCCAAATTTGAAATGTACGCTGACTTTAAAGAGCCAGTGAAATCTCTGCTGGATGCGAAGTCCTCTCACCGTTATTTAGCGATGCGCAGGGGATGGCAAGAAGAAGAGCTGTCTGTTGAGATTGTTGCAGAAGAAGAAATTCTCCTTTCTCAGTATGAAAAGTTTGCGACAACAAAGTCCGATGATTCGATTGCCGCCTTCTTAAAGACCTGTGCAAAATTGGCTCTCACAGTTTATGTGATTCCGTCTGTCGTGAATGAAGTTCACCGAGCTTTGAAAGAAAAAGCTGATGAAGATGGCATTAAAGTTTTTGCGGAGAATGTGAAAAAAGTCCTGTTGGGTTCGCCGTTTGGTCCTAAATGTGTCCTCGGTGTGGACCCAGGTCTTCGCACGGGTTGTAAGCTGGCGCTCATTGATAAATCCGGAGCTTTTATTTCTCACACGGTTTTGCACACGCAAGGCGATAATGCCGAAGAAAAAGCGAAGAAGCTTTTTTCAGAAGTGATGTCTCAGATTCAAATTGAAGCGATTGCTGTTGGTAATGGGACGGCAGGACGCGAGACCGAAATCTTTTTGCGAAAAGTTCTCAAAGACATCGGCAAAGAAGTACCCGTGATCATGGTGAGTGAGTCAGGAGCTTCTGTTTATTCAGCTTCAGATATCGCGCGACAAGAGTTTCCTGATTTGGATGTCACTGTTCGTGGAGCTATTTCCATTGCGAGACGACTGCAGGATCCATTGTCTGAACTGGTCAAAGTGGATCCCAAAGCCATCGGAGTTGGTCAGTACCAACACGATGTGAACCAGTCTTATTTGAAAAAGTCTTTAGAAGCTGTGGTAGAGACCTGTGTGAACAATGTGGGTGTGGACTTGAATACGGCGTCTGCCTCGTTGTTGTCATTTGTGGCTGGAATTGGTCCTGCCTTGGCTGGCAATATTGTTGAGACGAGAAAAAAGACTCTGTTTGCAGATCGTGGGGAGCTTTTAAAAGTTCCTAAGTTTTCTTCCAAGGTCTTTGAACAATGCGCAGGATTTTTGCGAATCAATAGCGGCAAAATATTTCTCGATTCAACAGGGATCCATCCCGAGCGCTACACGGCCGTGCGGGATATGGCCCAAGAACTGGGTGTGGGAATTCATGAGCTTGCAGGTGAAGGCGCAAAGAAACTTTTACCGTTGCGTGATAAATGGTCGAAGCTTATTGGTGAATTTACTTTTGATGATATCGTTCGTGAACTTGAAAAACCAGGACGTGATCCGCGAGATCCATTTAAAGCTTTTCATTTCAGAGATGACATTTTTGAAGTGAAGGATCTCAAAGAGGGGATGATTTGTCCTGGGATTGTCACAAACGTGACTAATTTTGGTGCTTTCGTTGATATTGGTGTGCACCAAGATGGGCTTGTACATATTTCAGAACTGGCCAACAAATTCGTGGATGATCCTCGCAAGGTTGTGAACCCTGGGGACCAAGTCACTGTGAGAGTTCTCGCGGTGGATATGAATAAGAATCAGATCTCGCTTTCTATGAAAATGGAGACCTCTCAAGAAAACCGCGTGAAGGCACAGGAATCACGAGAGAAGCGACCACAGCAGGGGCATCACCAAGGGGATCGGCGAAATTCAGGCGGAAAGCCGAATCATCAAGGTGGTCGTCCTCATCAGGGGCAGCCGAATCAACAGGGTCCTCGAAAGCCTCCAGGCTCTCCATTCAATAATCCGTTTGCAGCCCTTCAAGGGATCAATAAGAAGTAGGGGATTTAAACTGAAGGATTTGTTCTGCGATCTGAACAAATCCAAGCCCCCCTTTTTTAGAAGCTAAGTAGCTGGGCTTTGATTTCAATTGAGAAACAAAATTACTGAGGTTGGCAACAGCGAAAGAGTGCGGGAAGTATTCGAACATCGGCTCATCATTGGGGGAGTCGCCTACGAATCCACAGATTTGTTTTGCTTGGGTCGCTGAAACTCCAAATTCACGATCTAAGATCTGCAGGGACTTCGTCACTTTGTCGTAAGTGCCAAACCATCCATTGACATGTATGGAACTCACTTTTGCTTGAGCCCCATGGGACTTAAAGATGTCCACAATTTTTTGGACTTTGTCTGCGGGGAGTGGACGCACGTCTTCGCAAAAATCAACAGCGAGGTCCATCAAGCGACAAAACTGATCTGAGGCAATGGCACACCCCGGAACTTCTCTCAGGACTTGTTCTTGAATCCGATCGAGTTTCTCTCGGTTTGCGGCTTGGGTCTCGAAATCAAAATAGAAATTTCGAATCATTTTTTTGTTGTGATAACGGAAATAGAAACCGCCATTTTCGCCCACCACTCCGGCCACGGGCCACATGCGAGCGATCATTTCACACCAACCCGCGGGTCGCCCTGTCACAGGAATGACTTTGATGCCCGACTGGTGCAGGTTCCAAAGCGCCTCATAGGCTTCAGGGCCAAGTTGCCCCTCATCAGTCAGAGTGTCATCGATATCTGTGAAGAGGTAATCTAAGTTCGCTTTGAAAGTATCAACAGTTTTCATGTCTCTATTCTAGAAGCCCTCGGATCTGAGGGAAAGAAATAATTGCATTTTTTGCTAAGCTCGGACTAACTTGGGACATGGAAAATCTTAAAGTCACTATCGTTATTCCTTGTCTGAATGAGGCTGAAACAATTCAAAGAGCTATTGCCCAGGCTCTTGAGGGGATTCGCCTCACCGGAGTCTCTGGTGAAGTTCTTGTTGCTGACAATGGAAGCATGGACGGCAGTCAAAGTCTCTCTGAACACGCGGGAGCTCGAGTCGTGAGTGTCCCAGAGAAGGGCTATGGAGCCGCTTTGCACGGGGGAATTCTTGCTGCTCGGGGTGAGATTGTCGTCATGGGTGATGCTGATCTTTCCTATCCATTCCTCGAGACAACAAATTTGGTGACACCTATTTTAGAAAGGCGTGCAGATTTTGTTTTAGGAAATCGGTTGAATTCAAAAATGCAACCGAACGCCATGCCCACGCTGAACCGTACAGTGGGGACGCCAGTCTTAAGTTTTCTTTTAAGACGACTTTGTGGATCTCAAGTGAGTGATTGTAATTCAGGGATGAGGGCTTTTAAAAAGTCAGACTATGTTCAATGGAATATGCAGTGTCCAGGGATGGAGTATGCTTCGGAGATGTTAGTGGCAATCACGCGTTTTCCAAATTTACGATACCTTGAAGTCGATATTGGCTTTAAGAAAGATCAAAGAAGTCGACCGCCCCACCTCAAGCGGTGGCGTGATGGGTGGCGACACTTGAGATTCATTTTAGGTAGCAGTAGTTCTTGGGTTTTGGTGAATGTACCGTTGCTGATCGGAACTCTTTGCTATCTTTCAGCATTAGGGCTTTCTTTTGGCGAAGTCTACGGTGATGGAAAGATCAGATATCACTCGGCCTTCGCTTTGCTATCTTTGGGAATGATGCTGTTCACATTTTCAATGTCGCAAATCTATGTGAGAGCACTCAGAGTTGAGGCTGGAGTTCTTGTGAGTCGAGGAGTTGATCTCCTGAATCGCTTTTGCATGAATGGTGCGCCTTTTTATTGGTCTCTGGTTTTGTTTTTGATCGCGGGGTTTCAGGGACTCTCTATCTTCTGGCAGTGGAGAGCTGTGAGTTATGGAGAACTTGAAGCGATTGGTGGTATTCTTCGTTTGGTGATGTTCTCATCCTTAGGGATTTTTCTCTTTACCCTTGATATGACCTTGGGGTTACTGAAGCTTACTCGTCGAGGATCTTAATTCCGCGACAGTAGAAATTTCGAGTAAAATGGGGAGGAACTTCTGCTTTAACGGGCTGACCCGTCATCGCGAATTCGGCCCGAGCCTTTTGGCAGAACAAGAAGTCCTTCGGTGACTCAGACCTAAAATTCAAAAACCTGGAAGCAGAGCTGAGAGACGTGATTGCAATGGCTGAAACGAGAAGCATCTCACTTTTTCTTTGAAGGCTGAGAAAAAGAACAACGACTGAAGTAAGAATGAGTAGAGAGTTTGCGACATCCCAGGGAAATGAGTTCTGATATTTTCCGTAGGGAAATACGAGCAGAGCAAAAATCAAAAAAACCTTTAAGGACCAGCTGAAATGGAACTGAAAACATTTTTTGAGACCAAGATAGGTCAGCAAAGAAAAGCCAATCCAAAGGGGATGGTAGTGAAACGAGTGGATGTAAACATATTGATGCGCTAAGAGCGCATATATCAGCCCGGGTAACAAAATCAATAGAAGCTTATCTTGTTTTTCTAGGGGCTCTGTCCGTCTGAAGAGAGAAACAAAACCGAGCCCCATGAGGAACAGAAAAGCAGGGCTCAAAAACCGAGCTTGGGTCTGAAAGAAAGTGTAGGCCCACTCAATGGGATAAGTCAGACTGAGCTTGTTATCGATGTAGCTGGGCCCGTAAAGTTTTCCGTAAAGGAAGGCATACAAACTTGAGCTCCTATGCAGATAGCTCATCAAGAAAAGTCCTAACAGTGCGGCGAGGGGACCCCAGGCAAAAAACACAACCTTCCAGTAGGGATCTTTTTTTCTCCAGAGGTAGATGAACCATGCTGGAAAGAAGAAAAATCCGCCCCAGGAAATCATGCCTGCAACCATTCCCCCAAAGCCTGCGAGGATGTTTTGATTTTTCAAGGCAAGAAGAATAGCTGCATAAAAGAAAAAGCTCGAAAAATCGCTGATAAAATCTGAGTGTGTAGAATAGAGAAGAGTGTAAAAAGTGAGGCTGTGGAGGGTCGTCACAATCAGTGCGTCCCTATTACTTTTGAAAAATTCTCGCGCTATTTGAAAGCAAAGGACCAAATTCAAAACTGAAAAAATGAAAAAGAAAAACCGCGTTGCAAAAGGTTCTGTTGTGCCAATGAGATTTCTGAACTCAGCCAAAGCCAAGAATGTCAGCGGCGGCCAGTTTGGATAGGGTTGCATTTGTTCTTCATCCTCACAGGAGAAATGAGCAACGCCTCGGGTGATTTCAAGGGGGTACTTTTGAAAGCATTCAGTGACCATTGTGTGGTGGACGCCGCCCCAGTTGTAGTGGTCCATTCGTTTCCAGGGGGCATTGAGGTCAAACAGTCGTAAGCCAACAAAAGTGAACAAAATGAGGATGCAAATGGTGAAAATATTTTTGTTGTTGAACATCTCTTGGGTAGGCTAGCACCAGATCTTCGTCGAGTGAAGACATTGAGACTTTCGCCTTGAGTCGTAGTTTGATCTTTACAGTCGATGGCTTGTCCTTCATTTTCTAAAACCAGGAATTGAACCTATATATAAGGACATTCATGGCAAAGAAGATCTCTAAAGCTGCTGAATCTGACACGTCTTCTTCAGGCAAGAAGCTCGTGATTGTTGAGTCCCCGACCAAAGCTAAAACCATTCGCAAGTTTTTGGGCAAAGACTATATCGTCGAGTCTTGCATGGGCCACATTCGAGATCTCCCCCAAAGTGCCAAGGATATTCCTGAAAAGTTTAAAAAGGAAAAATGGGCCACCCTTGGAGTTAATGTCGAGAATGACTTTGAACCTATCTATTGTGTTCCTAAAGATAAAACGAAAGTCGTCACCCTTTTGAAGCAAAAGCTGGCGGAAGCTGATGAATTATTTCTCGCGACGGACGAAGACCGTGAAGGAGAAAGTATTTCATGGCATCTGTCGGAAGTTTTGAAGCCTAAAGTTCCTTTCAAGAGGATGGTGTTCAACGAAATCACGAAAGAGGCAATTCAGAAGTCTTTGAAAGAAACTCGCCAGATTGATGAAAATCTTGTTCGCGCTCAAGAAGCTCGAAGAATTTTAGACCGCTTGGTGGGCTATTCGATCTCTCCTCTGTTGTGGAAGAAAGTGGCTTATGGT
>JBKCXY010000277.1:0-7474 GCA_046315835.1 Pseudobdellovibrionaceae bacterium
TCCAAGAGCTGGTAACTCAAGCTTGCATTGGCAAATCCAGAATACTTCACAACAGCTTGAGATTGAAAGGCTTCCAATTCGAAATTGAGCTTGTGATGCAATTGCTGGTTGGTGGTCCCGAACTGAACTTCTGTTTTAACAGACTCTTCCACCGAATTTGCAGTTCGCCCTAAAAAGGATTCCTGCACCTGATCTGAATGAAGCCATGTGCTCACTGAACGATCCGCAATTTTACTCATGACTTCTCGAGTGCCCATCTGGGGCTTTAAACTCAAAGGAATAAACTGGCTCATATCGACTTTCTCAGACCGCTGAAACTGATTAAAGTTTGCGACCAAGTCTGGGGAGATTCCCTCGCCATCTTGCCCATAGAAAATTTGCGAGGGCTTAACGAGAGCCATAGCACCTCGATGAATCGCCGCCGGCTGTCGAGATGCCTGCGCCAATGCCCAGCAGGACAGCACATGGATCAAGATAAAAAGAAAAAGCTTGGCCTTGAATGAGCCCAATTTTGTCCTCCGTCACCCCTTTTCCTCTTCAAAGGGTGGGCCAATATTGAACTCAAAGCTGAACGTGGATTCTCAGCTAACTTATTGAAAAGCGATGTTTTTTCCGTGTCACTTGATCAAGAGTTTCACACGAGCTCACCTCTTGCATTGAGCGAGATGAGCTCGAATTGGAAGCGGCTGAGGTCTTCATTGATTCACTTTGAGTCACTGACTGTCTCAATCTTGGACAAATCTAGCTAAAATTTCGACAGAGGAGCCCCTATGAGACTCATAAAATTAGCGATGATTGGTGTTTTTTCGTGGACCACCACGGTGTCCATTTCTCTTCAGGCAGCTGCGGGATCAGGCGTAAGAAATGCCAACACTGGCCTCAGTGAAGATACGGGGATTGAAGTTCTACCTGTGATGATCCCTGAACCCAATGTGAATCGCACAACTCCTCGAAATCCACGAAACAGTGGCCGCGCACAGATGGATGAAAGATCACCGATGACGGGTGTAGAAACCAGCGGAGTCCCTGGAATGAGCTGTCCTCTGATTGATAACCGTCCGCATGGAGAACTCTTGGCTGCTGTCGAGAACTTATATCGCCATATTAATCCCGTCGACCAATGTCAGAATAATTCCGAAGTCGAAAAAATGTCGAGACTTGCTGAACAACTGAGAGCCTCTGGAACCTCTCTCAATTCTATGTGGAACAATCCCGAGGCCCTCGTCGCAGATCCCACTCGGCTTTCAGAATTTCAAAGACAAATGGAGTCCATGGTTTCAGGAATGAACTTGATTGGTGAAACTCTCACAAATAACTCACTCATGAACTCAAAGTGTGGTCGACAGTTAATGTCAGGAACTGGAATCCTTCAGGCTCTCGGGGACCTTGCTACCAGCTTAGCTCCGTTTGCTTTGTTGGGTGCTTCCATTAATCCTTCATGGTCTGTGGGAATCAAATTGATTCTTGGAGTCACGGGCGCAGGATCACTTTCTAAAATTTTGTCTGAAATGAATGAAAAAGGCACTCTCGATATGAGAAAACCAGAGAATCGCCTCGCCGTTCTTCAAAATACCTGTGAGTTCTCTAAAATTGCTCAGCGGGTTCGCTTCCTCAAGCTCGCCCAGTCAGGTCAAATTGATCAAGTCACTAATGAACTCAAAATGATGAAAAACCGCACTCAGCGTGTGATGTTGAGCAGTGCTTCTGACAAAGTGATGACTTTGGTACAAGCTCGTGAAGATATCCAAGGAAAACTTGAGTCTGCAAGGAGACAAAATCGGAAAGACTCTTCAGAGCTGAATGCGATGATGAGACAACTTCAGCAGGCTCAAGACGATATGCTCTATTGCACTGAAGCTCGGTTTCTGGCTGCCAACTACGATCAAGAGGATCAATTTCCTCGGACAGCTGTCGAGAACTTCAGAATGTTGATTAAAAATCAGGGTAATCAAATGACTCAAGTGCAGGCACGCCTGCTTGCCAAAGAGCTTCAATTTCGCGAAAGACTCATGTCTATTCCTGAAGCAAGCCTTGAATCTCGCCTCAATGATTGCGCACGATCAGGCAAAATCTATGTGGAGCAGTTGAAACAGTTAGTCATTGCGACAGATGAGACGATCAAGAAACATGAACTTTCGCTGAATGCTCAGCTAATGAAAGATTCTGATTATGCGTCTTATCAGGCAAAAGAAAGAGCTGCCGTTCGCGAGATTGAAACTCTCACAAAGGTGGGCAGTATCCTTGAAAGACTCAATCAAGATAATTCTGTCATTGATAAATCAGAAATGCATACACAGATGTATCTCTTGAAAGCTTCTTTATTCAACTCAGAATCTTTTATGCGGAAGTCTCCTGTTTTTGCTTGGCTACAATTCTCCAATGAGCAATTCGTAAGAGCTGCAGGTCGTTTTGAATTTGAGTGGAATGACATGCTCAATCGCGCCTACAAAATGACAGAGGCTGGAGCAGGAAACTACGAACAAATCATCGCTCTTTCCGCTGCCACCGGTGGCTTTGTTCTCATGGGAAATCCGCTGATTGAGGCAATAGCAAGGGATCGCAAAGCTTCTCAGAACTTGGGTAACTTAACAGTCAAGGTAGCACCTGTCGGCACTGCTCAGCATGCAGATGCTTGTCAGCGCCTCGAGAACACATGGCTTGAGTGGGCAGCAGCTCTCGATCATCTTGCAGCTCAAGATTTCTTTTGCAAAACCATTCGAAATTTAGTTGATGGAACGGTAGAACGAAAAATTGTAGACCACTGCTATGGCGATATTGGTTTAGATGGAAGAGTAAATCGAAAAAGCTTGATCAGTAGGAATCAAACTGCCCTTGTTCAAAAGTCATTTAAAAACAAAGCGCAGATTGTCTCTAAAAAAATGAAAGAACTTTCGTGTGAAATGCCAGATGCTCTATCTGTAATGAACTAGTCATCCAAGATATAAAGTGCGGGATCTCTGGGAACACCATTGACCCGCACTTCATAGTGTAAATGGGGTCCTGTGGATCTTCCTGTATTACCAACGCTGGCAATCACATCCCACCGTTGAACTTTCTGCCCGACTTGCACATAGATCTGAGCATTATGTCCGTAACGAGTGGTGAGTCCATAGCCATGATCAATGGTGATCATTTTCCCGTAGCCTTCATCATAACCTGCAAAAGTCACCATGCCATCACCAGGAGCATAGACGGGTGAACCTGGCGCCGCAGCGATATCTAAACCTGTGTGAAGAGCGGGCCGTCCTGTAAACGGTGAAATCCGATAGCCAAATCTTGAGGTGAACCAGCCTTTAGCGGGACGAATATTCGGTGTCGCATTCAGCAAACTCTGTCGTTCTGAGAGAGACTCCCAAAGATCGAGAACGCTTTGTTCTCGCAGCTGACTTTCACGGATGGATTTTTCGATTCGAATGGCTAAGGTTTGATAGTCCTTTCCACCCTCAACAACAAGTTCACCTTTCTGCTCATTGACTGGCGCGTCCTCAACAAAGGGCGCATCTGCCGCAGCAAGCTCTTCCATTGGCTTTCGATCCTCAGGGGCTTGATTCATTTCGTCAACAGGCTGCCCCGGTGCGGGAGCTGCTCCCATCGCAAGTTTCAGGGATCGATCTTCACCGTCAACATTCGTGATGAGTTTCAATTTTGTTGTGAATGTTTTGACTCGCTCCAAGCTACTTTCAAGGGCGGCCACTTTCCCTTCAACAACTTGAAACTGCTTCGTCAATTGAGCGTTCTCAGCTTTGAGCCTTTTATTCTCAGCTGTCTGAATCAGAAGACCTGAGTAATCCACAACAATGGCAGAAAGCGCGACAAGAATAATGGCCCCAAGAGCAGCAGCTGCTTTTAAATAGGAAGCTGGCAAAACAAGTTTCTTCACTTGGCCGGCATCGTTGCTGACCATGAAAAGCGTGACTTGTTTTTTATCTAGATTATTTTCTTTCATCTCTTATTTCTTCCAAACGCAAGGTCTGATTATAGGCAAACATCTCAAGTGACTTCAACCAATAGAACTGTGACATTGTCAGATCCCCCGTTTTCCAGGGCGGTTTTGACACACTCCTCTACAGCCGACTCACCCGTAAAACGTGTGAGAATTTCTTCAATCTGATCATCTTCGACCATTCCAGAGAGTCCATCCGAGCAGAGTAAAAGTGTGTCTCCTTTCTGCAAAGGTCTTTCGAGAACATCGACACTCACCTCTCGTTCATAACCGACAGATCTAGTAATCACGTTTTTGCCAAGAAAGTCTTCTGCTTGTTGTTCAGTGATCATTCCAGCTCTGAGTTGTTCATTGACCAAAGAATGATCTTCAGTGAGTTGCCAAAGATGAGACCTTCGATAGAGATAGGCTCTCGAGTCACCCACATTTCCGATAAATGCTGAATTGCCTGTCAAATAAACACACACCATGGTTGTTCCCATGCCGAGCAATTTTTTTTCTTGATGAGCACGATCATAGATCTTGTGACTGGCCTCAGAAAAAGCGCCGACCAAAAGATCTCGAGTACTTGGGAATCGATCTTTCTGTGCGCGGACATACTCATCCAGAGTCGAGACGGCCATACTTGAGGCCACTTCTCCACCAGAATGGCCACCCATCCCATCAGCCACGATATACAGACCAAGGTCCTGGGAAACCAAGAAAGAGTCTTGATTGGACTCACGTTTGCTCCCTTTATCCGTACGACAAAACACATGAATTTCCATACACTGTCATCATAGGCAATCCCGCATCAACTGACTACCGAGAAACCTCCTTTCTGGACCCGCAAAGATCTTAGCTTCACTCAATATTTGCCGATAAGTTTCTCAATGAAGACGCGGTCTTATTTTGATATTCAAATTGCAATTGTTGCTTCGCTCGTTCTGCACGCGTCCTTTCTTCTTGTGTCGGTCCTACTGCCCAACCTCAAATTGAGTACGACGAGTCAAAATTTGGAAGTTTCCTTCGTCGAAGTGCAGCCTCCAGAAGTCATCACAACACCTGCCCAAGAGGAAGAACCCAAGCAAATCGTTGAACAAGATCAGACACCTGCGAATGATGAAATCGACGAAAAAGCAAAATATCTTTCAGCTCACAATCAGAAAGTGCTCCAAGAAACCTTGGCTCAGAAGCGCGGAGATTTTAAGAATTCTCCAGGACAGTCTCAAGGCGATGATGGCGGAAAATCCGATTCAAAGTTTAAAAAGTTTGAGCCGGCTTTCGATTACGCCAAAGCTCATGACAAGTTTATCGAGAACGAGAAAAAGCGGGAAGAGTCTTTTGAGAAAGACGCCATCCTCAAGAAACAAAATGAAAAGAATAAAAAGCCTGAGCGACAAGTGGCTCAAGCAAACAAACCTGGAGAAACTGGGGACTCTGGTTCACAAACCATTGATTACATCAAAGAAATTGATCCGGGCTTGGAGACTTTGCTGTCGACAAAAGAATTTGTGTTTTACACTTACTATTCCCGCATTCGGAAACAGCTGAATCAAAGCTGGGGTCCCAAAGTGCGCGAGAAAATGGCCAATATGTATAAACAAGGGCGATCTGTTGCATCGACAGAAGACAGAGTGACGAAATTGCTCGTGACGCTGAACCGCCAAGGTGAAATTTTTAAAGTCCAAGTCATCGGAGACTCTGGGGTTCGAGAGCTGGATGAAGCGGCTGTGGAAGCCTTTAAATCTTCAGCTCCATTTCCCAATCCCCCCGAAGGTATGGTCGATGAAGACGGCTATATTAAAATTCGCTGGGATTTTATCCTTGAAGCGTAATATTGCGCTGCGTTTTGTGTCCGATATCACTCACAGAAGACCCAATTTGCATTGATCGAATGTCAGTGCTAGGTTCTGCCCCTTGGAGCCTTTGATCTATAGACCCACTGACGGAGGAAAAGCCCGTGAAGATCGAGAACGAAAGAAGCACTTTAGAAAGCATCGCGCGCAGAGCCCACTACTTGGCAACTCAAATGATTTTCCAAGCCAACAATCGTAATGACAAAGACAAGGGCGATCCTAAAATCGGTGGTCACGTGTCGGCGTCGGCCTCTGCTCTGCATATTTTAGGAGCTCTTCATTTGATCGTGAAATCTGGCTTCGACCATATTGCAAACAAGCCCCACGCCTCACCGGCAGATCACTCTTACAATTACCTTTTGGATCTTTTCCTCAAAGCTGATCACTCAAAGTTCAGCTTAGAAGAAGCTAACACAGCCATGATGGGACTTCGTAAGTTTTCTCAAAATGGCGAACCTGTTTTTCAATCCTACCATTCAGTTTTTGATCCTGATCACCATAATTTTTTCCCTTCAGGCACCGTGGGAATTCCACCTGTGAATGCGGGATACATGGCCCTGGCCTACCGATTCGCGCGGGAGCATGGCTACGAAGCTCCCCAAGCTCATTTTTGGGCCGTGTCTGGAGATTCAGAATTTCGTGAAGGTTCAATGTATGAAGCCATTCCTGACTTTGCAGAACGCGAGCTCGGAAACCTCACTTGGATCGTGGATTACAACCGTCAATCTTTGGACGGTCACCGCATTACCAATAAGAAAATCATGCAAGGAACCGATGCGCAACGAATCGAGCGCACGATGCTCGCGAACGGCTGGGATGTGATTAACTTACAACACGGCTCACTTCGTGAAGCTTTGTTCAAAAAATCAGGCGGTGACACTTTCAGAAGGTTCCTTGAAGAAGAGCTCGAAGATTATGAATTTCAAGCTCTCTTGCTTGTGCAAGATATGAAAGCTTTGAAAAAGGGAATTGCGAAAGAGCGTCCCAGCATGAAGAAATTCTTGGAATCAGTTTCCGATGAAGAGCTTTACTTGGGCCTTCGCGACTTGGGCGGCCACGATATGATCTTGCTCGCCAAAGCAATGCTCGACAGTAAAAAGAATCCTCGCAAACCAACCATGATCATCGCTCACACCGTCAAGGGCTGGAACCTCAAGATGGCAGCAGCTCCTGGCAACCATTCGGCTCTGTTGACAGCTGAAGAGATGGATGAATTGCGCAAAGCTCAAGGCATCAAAGGTGACACACTGTTTGCTCGCTTTGAAGATGGTTCTGCAGAAGCGAAGTATCTCAAAAAACGTGGCGAAGAGTTGTACGGCCAAATCAAAGAACAGAATTCTTTGAAAGCTCGCAACATTAAAAAATTTAGCGAAGAAATCCAAAGCCGCGGTGGAATCCCCAACACTTTGGATATTTCAACGAAAATGGCAAGCTACCCGCACACACAGTGGATGCTCGGCCAGCTCACGGCAAAACTCACTCGTATTGCAAACACTTCACTGAATGAAAAAGAACTAAAGCCAGGTCAGAAAGCACTCGCGGGCAGCGAGCTGTCTTGGAAAACTCCGGCTGAACTTTTAGTCACCATGGCTCCTGACGTGGGAACTTCGACGAACTTGAATCCAGCAATGGATGGAAAGATTTTCGGAGCACCCGTAGTCCCTGATTTCGAACAAGATCACGGCGTGAAAGA
>JBKCXY010000278.1:0-2455 GCA_046315835.1 Pseudobdellovibrionaceae bacterium
GGGGAGATGGGAGCCGTCGGTGTCTTTGAGTTCCCAAAGCGTGCGGGCGGTGGATTCGCTGACCTCGGCCCAGCACCCCCAGCCCCACCGGCCGTCGCTGAAGGTGAACGGGAGATAGAGCACGCCCCGGATGAACCAGCGGCCCTCGTGGCAGCAGGCTTCGGTCCACCAATCTAGGTGGGCTTGGCGCGTTTCTTCATCGAGCGCCCAGACCTCGTCCGGCAGCTGCCAGCCGTAGTCAGTGGGGAGGCCGGCGTGCGTGCCGCCGCAGTGCGGGCACACCCATTCGGGCGGCGGAGGGGCGGAGCTGGTGGCCGGGCCCAAAATTGCACCCGGAGAACATCTCCTCCTCAATGGTGACGAACCTTGATTTGTTGGCCTTAACACCTACTAACCCCACTATTGTGATATCCTCACACACATGAACAACTTGAAGGCTGCTGCGCTGATGATCGCCTGCCTGGGCGTGTTTGCAATAACTACGCAGATACAGCAACAACCACCTCAAACGCCTACCGACTACGGTCAGCAAATGGCCACTACATCAGTGGCACCTGTACGCGAAGCCAATTCTGCGCCCAAGGTTCCAAGCCCGCAGGCCGTCGCTCAGGAACCTAAAGTCGAGTCGCCGCGCCCTCCACAAAAGACTGATAACGAATCATCTGCCGAGCGGAAGACCGTTTCGGTCCCTGATCCCGAAGAGTATCAGCGGCCCGGCAAACACCGGACTGCCCTGTTATCGGCTGCTCGAAAAGATAACCCAAAGCTCAAGGGCACTCTTTTCTATAGCCCTGCGATCATCACGGACGGACATGAAGCCTATATCATTAGTGAGGCTAGAACTTCATATGGAGCCGACCCAGTATATGCAGCAGCCTATTTGAGTTTAGAAGATGGAGCCTGGGTTGCTAGAACAGTGGAAGTTAGCGATTCGCCGGGAATGGCCCGCTTGGCTGAGTCCGTCATCTCTAAGTGGCAAGACACTTCCTCATCAAGCGACTTAGCGCGCGCGATAGCCACTGATTACGATAGCGCTATTGCAGCTACAGATCGCACATTCTCAAACATAGATGGCGAACAACGCAACTCTCTTGAAGCCATTTATGCCCGAATCGAAGCTGACTACGACTCGAGAATGGAGGCCATCGGTAAGCAGTGGGCAGCATCGTCACAACTTCGAACTAGAATCGGCGCGGACACTTCCGCCCAGAGTGCCCTCAGCAGCAGTACCTACTCAACTCGACCTCTTTTGCACGATGCCGATCAAGTACTCGCCGACATAGAATCTCGCGCAAAGGCTCGATCGGAAGCCAGACAAAAGCAACTAGCTGAACTTGCTGAGTTACAAAGTCGCAACATTTCTGTCGGCTGGGCTTACACACCTCGCGTAGCAGAAAATGGCTCTTACTACGGTCAGATTTCGAATGTCACCTACCGCCCACGCACAATATATGTCAGCGGATATTACCGAAGTGATGGAACCTATGTACGATCGCACTTCCGCAGTCGCAGGTAGCAGATCTGGAAAAGACATTGTTCTCCGAGATGCACTCAGGATTCCGTTAGACATTTTCATTAAACAGGCAACGACTTTGTGGTCGTTGCATACGTATTGTTCGTGATTTCAAGGGGTAAAGTTCCGCTTAGTCAACCTGCTTAATAAAGCGTATGAGTTCAGATAGTGCCACTATATCAATTTAGATACTTGACATTCGCCATGCGTATGAAGCTTGGCATACGGGGGTCGTTAAACCGGTAAACACCCTTAGCAATACGTCGCAGAATTGTCGTTGAGTTGTCCGAACACAGGCGACCGAAGCAGTTGTTAATGCTTTGTTGATCGATAGCAGATCCATAGAGATTGCTGTATTGCAAGCGGAGGGCCTTTGCCGTGAACTCCTCTGAGCCAAGAACAGCAGCAGCACAGACAATCCTCCTATATTTGTCGCTTCCATGTGATCGACAGGCATCATCATAAAGTCGCTTGAGACTCCCCTCAGAGTCACCCACAGCTCGCTCAGTAGCCAATGCAATGTGTTCAACACTAATGAGAGATCGAGACTCTGCAATCGCGTCCTCAGCAGCTTTAAGTGCCAGTAAGTGTGTGAAATGCGGGTATCCTGACGAGACAGCGACTATCTTGTCTTTGGCCTTCGAATCGAAGCGAAGCTTCAGTTCTTTTTCTCCATTCGTCAGAATAAGCCGGAGCTCCTTGTCCGCCATGCGATTTAACTTTGTTTCGCGCAAACATCGTTCGACTGAAGGATGCCCCCGCATGAGCTCAGCCCCAGTCTCTGCAATGCCAACCAGTAGGATTTTAAATCCAGAACCTGCATCACTTAAGTGCTTGAGCAATTCTGCAATTCTTGCCCGATCGGCAGAGGAAGCAAGTACATCTAGTTCGTCGATCACGAATAGACCGTTAAGTTGAGCCAGCTTGGTGGCTACCCAAGAA
>JBKCXY010000279.1:0-6354 GCA_046315835.1 Pseudobdellovibrionaceae bacterium
GAATGCGGCAGTGATTTCGATTCTTGTGAATTATTTAAAGTGATGTCATTCTAAGACTCTATGTCAAATCTATCTAAAAATCAGAATTCTAAAGGTCCAGCACCCGAAGGTGCTAACTTCCTGAAAGCGATTATTGAAAAAGATATTGCGGCCAACAAACACGGTGGCAAAGTCATCACTCGGTTTCCCCCGGAGCCTAATGGTTACCTTCACATTGGACATGCAAAATCCATTTGTCTCAATTTTGGTTTGGCTGAAGAGTTCGGTGGTCGCTGTCACTTGCGATTTGATCACACCAATCCCGAGGCGGAAGATGTTGAGTACGTCGAAAGCATCAAGGCCGATGTGAAGTGGTTGGGTTTTGATTGGAAAGAGCATCTTTATTTTGCCTCCGACTATTTTGAGCAGATTTACCAGTGGGCGGAAGACCTCATTCGTGAAGGCAAAGCTTATGTTTGCTCTTTGAATGAAGAACAGCTCCGGGAATATCGCGGAGATTTCAACACTCCGGGGAAAGACAGTCCCTATCGCAATCGCAGCGTTGAGGAGAACTTGGATCTTTTCCGGCGAATGCGTGCGGGTGAGTTCGATGAAGGAGCCCATGTTCTTCGTGCCAAAATTGACATGAAATCACCCAATATGAATATGCGTGATCCGCTCCTGTACCGGATTCGCAAAACGCATCACCACAAAACTGGCGACAAATGGGTGATTTACCCCATGTATGACTATGCACATCCTTTGTCGGATGCCATTGAGCACATCACTCACTCGATCTGTACTTTAGAATTCCAAGATCACCGACCCTTCTACGACTGGTGCATAGACAACTGCAAAGTTCCCGCGCAGCCTCGTCAATACGAGTTTGCAAGACTCAATATGACTTATCTCGTGATGAGTAAGCGGAAGCTCCTTCAGCTGGTGAAAGAAAAGCTTGTTAGTGGTTGGGATGATCCACGAATGCCCACCATTTCAGGGATCCGTCGTCGTGGCTACACGCCTCAGGCACTGAAGAATTTCGCCAAGCGAATTGGTGTGGCAAAAGCAGAAAGTCTCATTGATATCGAAATTCTCGAAGCTTGCGTGAAAGAGGATCTCGATTTGGTGGCTCATCGGGCGATGGCTGTTCTCAAGCCATTGAAAGTGGTGATCACTAATTGGGATGAAACCCAAGTTCAAGTCATCGAATCACAAGTCCATCCGAAGAAACCAGAAATGGGTGTTCGCCGGTTTCCAATGACCCGAGAAATTTACATCGAAAGTTCAGATTTTAAAGAGCAAGAAGATCCCGATTTCTTCCGCTTGAAACCAGGCGGCGAAGTTCGCCTGAGAAATGCCTATGTCATTCGCTGCGAAAAAGTGGAGAAGAATGCGGCAGGAGAGGTGACCGAGCTTCATGGTGTTTATCTGCCAGAGACTTTTGCGGGTAAACCGCCAGAAGGCGGTCGCAAAGTGAAAGGAATCATTCACTGGGTTTCGGCCGCCGACTGTGTGGAAGCTGAAGTGCGCTTGTACGGGCGCCTTTTTAAAGTGGCGGATCCAGAAAATGTACCTGAGGGAAAAGATTTTAAAATCAATTTGAATCCTGAATCTTTGATGGTAGTGAAAAATGCCAAGCTTGAAAAGACACTGAAGACGGCTAGTATTGAGCATCGCTATCAATTCGAGAGGCTCGGGTACTTCAGTTTAGATTCTAAAGATTCAAAGGCAGGGGCTTTGGTTTTCAATATGGTTGTTGAGCTCTAATGGTCGAGCTGGTTGAGTTTTCCGGAGAGAGTTCAGCCCTCAAAGTATCGGCTCAGTTAGAGCTGACGCCCCAACATTTGCATTTGTTTTTTTTCTGGCAAGCGAAGGATCTTAAGCTAGCGTCCAATCAAGGAGAATGGGGAAGTGCGGATTTCCCTCAAAGACGGCAGCAGGAGCTTTGGAAGCACACCTGTTTTGAAGCTTTCCTCCGCGTGGAAGGTCGTTCGGAGTATTTTGAAATTAATATTTCACCAGGGCTGGGTTGGAATGTTTATGAATTTCAAAGTTACCGCAAGCCTCAGCCGCCCACAGAAAGTCAGGGACTTGTGCCCGAGAAAATTCTTTGGAAAGATTCAGTCTTAGAGGCTCACTTTCAGCATTCTTGGAAATCAGGAATTCAAATTAACGCTAGTGTCTGCTCAATCCTTAATGTTTCAGAACAAACATTCTATTTCTCGCAAAAGCATAGCAGCCAGAAGCCCGATTTTCACCAGCCAGATAGCTTCTCTTTGGAAAGGAAAATTTTATGAAATTAGGAATTGAAGTTTTTCTTTCAGACAAAAAAAAGATTCAAGCCCTCAAGGGTCAGCGAGTGGGGCTGGTCTGTCATCCGGCGAGTGTGGATGAAAATCTGAACCACACACTGGATTTATTGATTCAGGCAAAGCTCAATGTCACTTGCGCTTTTGGGCCTCAGCACGGGGTCAAAGGTGATAAACAGTACAACATGATTGAATCTGAGGACGAAATGGATCCTCATTACAAAATACCGATTTTTTCACTCTACGGTAAAGTGCGAAGACCCACAAAAGAGATGATGAAGCATTTCGATGTTCTGATTTTTGATCTGCAAGATGTGGGCTGCCGGATTTATACTTTTGCCACGACTCTTTTGTACGTGATGGAAGAGAGTGCAAGGCTCGGCAAAAAGGTCATCGTCATGGATCGCCCGAACCCCGCAGGGCGACCCGTCGAGGGTTTTGCTCTTGAGAGCGGTTGGGAATCCTTCGTTGGGGCGGCGCCCATTCCCATGCGCCATGGGCTGACGCTGGGGGAGCTTGCGCTCTATTATAAAGATCACTTTCAGCTGAATCTGGACCTGCAGGTGATCAAGATGAAGGGTTATAAAATCAACGACAAGAAAGATCATGGCTGGCCCAGAAGCCGCCCCTGGATCAATCCTTCACCCAATGCAGCCACAGTGAATATGGTGCGTGCCTATCCAGGAACTGTGTTGCTGGAGGGAACTCACTTGAGCGAGGGGCGAGGGACCACTCGCCCGCTGGAGCTGATGGGAGCTCCCGATCTCAATTTTTCAGAAATTCTCAAAGAGGCAAAAAAGCGAGCGCCGAAGTGGTTCAAAGGTTCGCCTCTCAGGGAAACCTTTTTTGAGCCCACATTCTATAAGCATCAAGGAAAACTCTGTCAGGGACTCATGTTCCATACCGATGCTGAGGGGTATCGGCATGAAGACTTTAAACCTTTCCGATTGATCGCGCTTTTTTTGAAAATCCTCCTTGAGCAATATCCCAAGTATGAAGTCTTCAGAGATTTCGCTTATGAATACGTCTTTGATAAATTGGCTTTTGACGTGATCAATGGCGGCCCTCGCTTGAGAGCCTGGATCACAGACACCAAAGCCACACCCAGTGAATTGGAGCGAGAGCTTCAAAAAGAAGAGCAAGCCTGGGTTACGCGTCGCAAAAAGTATTTTCTATACGTTTAAAATTTCGACAATCGTGAAAAAAATTCTGAAGGATTTATTAACTTCGAAGTTGCTCAGGAGGAGTGGTAGATCCTGCCCCGTCAATGACAATAAATGTCAGTTTAATCAATAAGGGGTTATCAATGAAACAGAATGTTTTTTTGAAAAAGGGTGTCTTTAAGAGTTCGCCGAAGATGGCGTTAGTTCTTATTGCTTCTTTAGCAATGGGTCTGAGTGCTTGCAGTAAAGATGATAAAGCATCTCCCAAAGTATCGATTCTGAAAGAGTCTGTGAAACCAGGACATCTTCCCGATGGAACAAAAGTCGCTGAGCTCAGTGATGAGGAGATGAAAGAAGTTCTTTCCAGTGTTGAAGGAGCGGGTCAAGTTGTCACGGCTCTTTCGGCTGCTATGGAAGAGCGGGGTGGTAATACGCTTCCCGGAACGCCAGGTGCGCCGCGCAGAATTTCTTTAAAGATTTCCAGTGAACCATTAACAAAGGCGATTGAAAGCAAAATTCAAGCAATCACCAACATTCGTGCTGGCGAAGGCTACTCAGAAGAACTGAAAAAAGAGCTTCTGGCTAAGTGTACTTTCGATATTGGCGAAGCAAAAACTGAAGTTTCTGATGCTTCACGCAGCGGGAATAATATTAGTGGAAACATCAGAGTGACTCAAAGATCAGAGATGACAGGGCGCGATTGTTTGGTCACACAATCAAGTTCTGTAGATGCTCAAGCGGGTTTCTCAGGTACTGTGAATAGCCAAGATGAAATGGTGTCAGTGTCTGCGAATGGTTCGGCTCAAGTGACTCAGAGGACACAGGCAAAACCAGCTGTTGCGCAGAAGACAGGATTCGTGGGAATGAGTCTGACAGCCAAGCTTGAGGGTGGAATTCAAGCTTCGCAGGCAGGTACGCGAATGAATGGAGAGCTTGATGGCCGAGCAAATATCGACACGCTCGATATGGGTGTTTTTTCAGGGAGTGTCTTGGCTGATATGGATCTTGCGGGCACTGAACAGTCATCTGCAGGAAGTTTGCGGGCAGCTTTGATTTGGACGGTTCAAGGTAAGACTTTGTTGATCCAGATCTTTGCCGTGATTCGTGGTGAGAACGACAGCACCGTTGAAGTCTACATCAATGGTAGAAAAGCTGATCCTGAGACTTTAAAATAATCGTCAACGTGTAAGTTAGGATTGTCAGGCCAAGGCTTTCCTCATATCCTAAAAGGAATGAGACAAAGACCTTGGCCTCTTGTTATTTTAGCCGTCGTGCATGTTTTGTCCCCCTTGGGGAATTTGTTTTTGAATTCTCTTTTTTCGCCCATGGGGTTTGGAAAATATGTTTCTGTCTTTTTTCAGCCTCATAATTTAGCGAATCAGTGGCCGCATCTTCTGTTGCCGGTGATTGCTGGCATTGCCATCTATCGCTGCCGGCCCTGGTCTTTCTTTATTTATATCTTTGCGATGCTAGCACTTTTGGTGATCAGCTATTTTGGTTATCAACAGCGGGCTGCTGAGGTGGGTCTATGGACGCTCGGAATCGTCTTCATCGTGAATGTCGGTGTCGTAGGCTACTTTCTTGTGCCGACGGTGCGAAAGATCTACTTCGATCCGCGCCTCAGGTGGTGGGAAGCAGATCTGCGCTATGAAGCAAGCCAAGCCGTGAAATTCAAAGGTCCCTTGGGGCAGGAAAAGCAGGGAACTTTAGGGAATATTTCCATTTCGGGATTGTTCATTAAAAGCCTTGAGATTCCTGAAGATCACTCACTGCTGCAAGTGCAGTTCACAGAAAGTGATCAGGTCTATACCTTTCAAGGCCAAGTCATTCTTCATCAGAGGGTGAATGCCCTGGGTTTTGGGGTCCACTTTCTTTCCAATGCCTCCAACAAACGCCAAGCTCAGGACCTTGTAAGAAAATTAGACCAGCAGGGAAAGCTTTTGAAAGACCGCCTGCCCCATGATGAAGATCGTTTCATCGTTTGGGTAAAGTCTTTGTTTTTGCGAAAATGAAGAAGTTTTATCCATCTTTTTGAATTCCAAAAATAGCGTCGAAAAAAGATTCAGAAATCTGTCGCATCGCTTTTCAGTGGATGATATTTAATGAGACATTTCAATAAGTTATGGGGATAAGTCAAAGCTTTTATGGAATTCTATTGGTGTCAAAACGGAGGTTTTTCATGAACACGCAAAGACTGACATCGAGATTGTGGTTGATTGGTCTCGGGGTTCTACTCGCCGCTTGCTCACCTTCAGGTGTGAGTGAGTCTGGCTCATCCGTGCAAGGGCTCTCAGCTTCTTTGGATTGCCCCGCAGGCTCTTTGAATGTCTCAGATCGAGACTTGGCCGTCATTGGAAAATCAGGGGTCCAAGTCGGTGACGCTGTCACGTATTCTTTGCCAGACGCTGCCGGCTGTGTGGCAAGCAAAGTGGAATGGGTCACAGCTAATTCCAAAGCAAGTCTTCAAGATTCTTCATTGGTCACCCAGTTTGAACAGCCTGGACAATATGTGGTGGGCGCGCAGCTGACCACAGATTCAGGTCAAGTTCAGTGGTTGGGAGCTGCGATGACGGTGGTCGTGGCTGATGAAATGAAAATCAGTGCGCCGCAAATTGGTTTTGAGATGGTGGAAACTCAGTTTCAAGTGATTGTGCCGCAGGGAATGAGCATCCAAAATGTGGCTTGGAGTTTCGGAGATTCCTCAACGGGCTCTGGTTTGTCGACCACTAAGGTCTATAATGCCCAAGGATCATTGTTGGTCACGGCCGTCGTGACGGAGGCAGGTGGCAGAAGTGTGACTTTACAACACCCCATTCAAATCCTGCCCTTGGCTGACGAGCTTTTCTGCGCTCAAGATTTGGCGATCTCCGCACCTTCTGAAGTTTCTGCCGGAGATCCTGCAA
>JBKCXY010000280.1:0-7286 GCA_046315835.1 Pseudobdellovibrionaceae bacterium
GCTGCCTCAGCGATGGGAGATGACTTTACAACGGAAGTAGAAACCACTTTCTGGGGGGCCGGTGGAAGTTCTTCGACCTGAGCCACTTCAGCTTTTGGTTGAGCTGATTCTGCTGAGGAGACATCGGCCTGAGGGGCTGCCATGGGCAAGACTTCCATTTGTTGACCTAGCGTCGGCATTTCAAGCTCGATGATTTCGATCTTGGGTGTGGGCTTCTGAATATGAATCAAAGTTACTGCCACCAGCGCTGCCGCGTGGGCCATGGCCGAAAGAGTAACAAAGCCAAAGGTTCTTGTATTCTCAGCATTTTCCATAGGTCTTCTCCGCCTAATGCTCTTATTCAAACCCAAGGCCATCTGGAACCTCCTTAGGTTTCAGCTCAGACCAGGTTTGTGAAAAAATTATCTAAAGTGACAACAAATTGAGGTCTACTGTCGATGAATAAAGAACAGAGATATCAACTGATCAGCGAGCAAAGAACCTGCTTCTTCAGAGAGCAACTGTCCATTCAGGAAATAAGTATTTCTTAACTGCCCGTGAGAAACGTCCTGACTGATTTGAAAAAGAATTTCTCCCGCTTCGGATTTCAAGAGCAAGGAGTTGAGAGACTTCATATCCGAGCCACCCTGACCTCCCTGCGTGACTGAAAACTGACTGAGACTCCATTTTCTTTTTTGAGTCTGAATGAGACCTGCTGATTTCAGCTCGGCAGACATGGTTGAACTTTCTTTGGAGCTTTCCTTGATTGTGCCTTGCCCTTGAAGTTCTATGGAAACAACAGAAGTCCACGGGAAAAGGCTCGCTTGAGTTTTCAACTCAGTTTCGAAGCGATAGTTTGTTTGCTCAGAATTCTTTGTTGTCACAAATGAAGATTTGTAGCTGAGAGGACATTGCGCTCCACTCACTGAAAATCCCTGCTGATCGGGGAGATCGTTCCAAGCACAGCTTTGACTTTTCAAGGACTGAGAAAAAGCTGAAGGACTCGCGTAAACTTTTTTGAGTCGAAGCTCTTGGCTTGACTCATAAATCATTGAAAAATCTTGTGCAAATTCGGTGAACTCAGAACGAACTTCGTCGGAAATCTTCTGGACGGGTCGACCGTCAGGTGTTTTTCCAATGGCTGGATTTGCCGGGGTCGCAGCACTGTCCTCAGACTTTGAGCATCCGCTCTGACTGAAAACGCAAAATGAAATCACGAGACTCAGCAATGATTTTTTCAAACACGAACTCCTTTTCGGCGAGCAACCGTGCAAAGATGAAGGAGATTTTCAAAAATGAAAACGGGAAAAGATTACAGTGTCTGTAGGAAGCGAATGAGGGCTTTCTTATCCCGGGGAGTGAATAACTCTTGGCCATCTTTTAAAAAGATTCTCTCATCGTGCCCGGCTGAAGCCCTGTGAGCGTCACAGGATAAATCGGAGAGAGAATCTCTCCTCGGTTCACAAAATTTTGATACTGCTCTTGATCCATGAGGTAAGGATTTGAACGACCGCCGTCGGGAATTTGAACCGACTGAGACCAGTCTGGCTCTCCGGCGAGCGCTGCTGAAACAAGAAACAGGAAAATCCAAATCAGTTTCAAATATTCGCCGATACTAATTCAGGCGGAACTTTACCTTCTGCAATCGCCTGAGACAATTTTTGATGGTCAGGGTGACCAACGATGTTTCTTACCTCATTGTAAGAAAGCATATGGATAGACTTAATGTTGTTCTTCTTCATTTCAACAATTTTCTTGTAAGAATTTTGCAAAGAATCTGAATTGAGATCTCCTGCAGATAAAGCAGACTTCATGCTCTCTAAAGCCATGGGCGGCACATCAAAATCATTACAATAAAGCAAAATATTGGCGCCCGCTTGAAGAGCTCTGACAGGAATCTTTTCTTGAGGAAAAAACGAAGTCATGGCTTTCATGCCGAGATCATCCGTGATGATGAGACCTTGAAACTTAAGCTCCTGGCGCAAAAGATCTGTCAAAAATTTCTCAGACAAAGTACAGGGCCACTCAGAATCAATATTTTGAAATCGAATATGAGAACTCATGACCATTTCAATTTTGGATTTGAGAGCTTTTTTAAAAGGGAGAAGTTCGCGGTTTCTCAGAGTGTCTAAGTCAGTGGACTCCACGGGTAAGTCATGGTGGGAATCGACTTTCGTGTTCCCATGTCCAGGAAAGTGTTTCACGCAGGGAATGACTTCTGACTTCATATAGCCACGGATCAGTGCTGAAACATGCTTAGCGACAATTTCAGGGTCTGAAGACAAGCTGCGATCGCCAATAGCTGGGTTCTCGGTATGAGTCAGCACATCTGCACAAGGAGCAAAATCTAAGTTGATTCCCACGGCACGGAGCTCTTTTCCCATGGCTTGCGCGAAGTGAAATGAGAGTGTTGGTGAATCGATGTCCCCTAATTTACTGAGGGCAGGCCAAACAGTGAATGGGGCCTTTAAGCGAGCCACTCTTCCGCCCTCCATGTCGATAGCAACAAACAGAGGTACTTTATTCTTTGTTTGCGGAGTCAACGAGTGCAGCTCTTTGCACAGTTCATAAACTTGTTGGGGCTCTTTCGCATTTCGACCAAAAAGAGTGACACCGCAAATTTCATTTTCGATGATGAATTTCTTTTCTTCAGGCAGGAGTGTCGGCCCCTGCAACCCAATCATCACATGTTGACCAAGAAGGGAATTGACGTCGTTCATTGACCAGATCCGCCCTTGAGTTGCAGACCTTTGCCTTGAGGCACGCCTTGTTGTTTTCCGGGTGTGATCGTGGGCTCAGCAGGCACGGCGGCCCCTGATTTAGCGAGCTTTGCGATTTGATTTTCTTGTCCGGTAGGAACTTCACCAAAGAGCTGCTTCAAGACAGCGGAGGGTATTCCGAAATTTGCTGTCGCTTCTGAAGGATTTGAAACCAGTTCCGTGCCAATGGATTGCGCTGGGCTGCGAGTCGCAAAGACCTCGCCCTTTTCACTGACCGTGGAAATGAATTTAGCTTTTTTGAATTCGTTGAGAATTTTGAAAGCTTTGAGACCTTTGTAGTCCTCAATGGCTGAAACAGCGGCGATTCCTTTTTCAACAGAAGCATCTTCTTCGGCGATAGCTTGGTACTCAAACTTGGTGTCAACTTTGATTCCCGAAGGGGATTTCAACATCATGTAAGCTAAGAAGGAAGATAGAAAAGTGCCCTTGGGAATTTCACGATTTACTTTTTCAGTCTTTCCGCCGTGGTTAATGGTCGCGATGATTTTACCGCTCTTGAAAGTCGCGTCGATCGTTTTGACTTCTGTTCCCACAAGCGTTGTGTATTTGTAAGAAACTGGGGTCATATCTTCAGCGGCAAAAGCCTGCAAGCTCTCGGTGAGATTTCCTGCGAGCTCATTTGTTTTCAAAAAAGTCGTTGCCACAAACTGCTTTTTCTTCATGTTGAATTCATATTTTTGGATCGCATAGCCAACATGAACTCCACCTGAGATAATCTTGGAGTAGCCTTCAAAGAGCACTTGGGCAAAGCTCAGTGTGGGAGCAAATGTAATGATAAGACTAGCGATAAA
Source organism: Pseudobdellovibrionaceae bacterium (assembly GCA_046315835.1). Classification (GTDB taxonomy): domain Bacteria; phylum Bdellovibrionota; class Bdellovibrionia; order Bdellovibrionales; family Bdellovibrionaceae; genus JAJTIC01. The sequence continues at coordinate 3,551 of JBKCXY010000280.1, forward strand.
CTTCAGGACCATGGTCGGATCTCCTTGCGATGATGAAAACAGATTAAAGTCTGTCTTCATGTGGTTGAACTGTCAAAGATTTCAAAGTCGAGTTCTAATAGGAACATGCAATTGAGAAAACCATCACTGAGCTCCCAACGCGGTCAGCTTTCGCTTTTTGTGGCCCTGACTTTTCAAGTGCTTTTTGTGTTTTTTGCGATGGTGATTAATGTAGGTCTTCTGGTCCACCATAAAATCAATTTGCAGAATTCAGTGGATCTTGCAGCTTATTACGGTGCAGCTAAACAGTCCGAGTCGCTCAATGCGATCGCGCATATCAATTATCAGATTCGCCAAGCTTATAAGCTCTTAATGTTTCGCTATCACCACATTGGTGGTGCAGGTGAAAATATCAAACATCCTTATGATTACCGATCAGGAGCTATTAATAATGACACTGATGAAAAGCTCGATTACCGCACAATCTTTTGCGTCGGTTATCCGCCCTTTGGATTCGTCAATAACAACGAGTCTTACTGCCACAAAACGAGTAACGAAACGAACCGTCTGACTCTTCCTGGGGATCCGCGCCTGAATGTTGTTGCCAGTTTTTTCTTTCTTGATTTGGCCTTTACGTTAAGTGCGGCTTCTGCGGCTGCGGTGCAGGCTGCTCGTGAGGGTTGTGAGAGAATCTCTCAGCTCAATTGGTTGATGTTATCCACCTACTTAGCTTCTTACAAAATGGATGTCAGAAATCGAAAACAAGTCTTGATCAAGCTCGCTCAAGAGCTGAGCAAGGATGCTCCTTTGGATGTGGATGGGGGATTCATCAATCAAGGTGCTTTCAAGACCTTTTATAAAAATCTCAGTTCTGCCAATGCAGGTTCCATCTTGACGAGATACCGGGAAGATGGATCCACCGTAGCTCAAGGTGCGGGGGCCTCTGCTGAGGGAGTGAAGTTTTCGACGATTAACGGCTTTGCTCAAGGTGGCTGTGGAAATCAAGGAGCTGAATGGGAGCCTCCGAAATGGCTCAGCGAAGTGAGTATCTTCCCTTATATGAGATATCTAGATGCTCAGTGTGGTGGTGCAACCACCGTCGATTTTTTGCCTAAATATATTAATGCTGGCGGGGCGAACTCACTTCCTAATAATCGAACAGCCATTAGCCAAGATATCATCAATCTTGTGTCATCGATTAACGATGAGCCCCAAGGGGATGATGCTTCTCAACGACTGCTCAAGTCATCGTTGGGCTTTGAGAAGAACCCTTGGTGCATGGGTTACTACGGCGTGCAAGTGGAAGCGACACCGAAGATTCCGTTTTCACCATTGGGTGATGTGACATTGACGGCGAAAGCGTATGCAAAGCCCTTCGGTGGAAGAATTGGTCCCTGGTACGGCACCACTTGGGAGCGAGGTCAGTTTAAGTCTTCAGACAATCCCAAGACGGATCGGTTGTCGCCGATGCGGATTATGCCAGGCTCACTGCCTCAGATTACTGCGATCAACGATCCTGCCATGGATTCTACACTGGATCTGAACCATAGCCGATACATGGGTGACGAAGTGGGTGTTCGTTCTAAGCTTCATGCTGCTCAAGCAGCGAGGGGTCTTTTTACTCTGCACAAACGCAATTTGAATCCGATCAATGTGGAATGGTGGGGATCCGTATTTAAGCAGAATGAACAGTTTGGTGCTGTGAACACAAATTCAGATCCGCTCGCGTGGGATGAGACGGCCAATACCGCTCCCAAAATTCGTCAATTAGAAATTGCTGCGATTGCGCCTGATCAATTTGATGCGACTTTTTATTCGATCGATGCTGACTTCCATAATAACTATCAAACGCGGCTCAAGCAGGCCTATGAGAATCGCTGGGGAGGGCAATTTCAGGTTCGCGGCGATTTAGGTCAGCGTCCCTTGGCCTCGGAAGAAAAACTTAAAAAGTATTCCGTGAGACATCAGGTGGATGACACTCGCGCCAACACAGAACTCACCAATGCTTTTGATGTGAATGGGAAGCTCACTTACTACCTCAGTGATTTTGCGCAATTGCTGACGGGATGGCTTGCGAATGAACAAATGGCGGATGCAGGTTGGAAGCTCGAAGAAAATCGCTTTGGTGTCTGCGGAGAGAAAGTCGCGGACACCGAGCAAGATCCTAATAAATTCACATCTGGAGCGTGCAAGTGGGGTGGTCGCGTGGGCTACTCTGTAAAGCTCGTGAGCGATCAATATTTGAATAGTTCCAATCTCAAGCTCGGGGGAGAGTCACGAACGGGCTCCATTTTGAACCAACCCCCAAGGTCGTTTTAAGCAGAGGCCACGCAGATTCCCAAATCGAGACGATAAAAATTTTTCGAGTAGACTAAGGTCTAGAAAAAAGTCTCCGATAAGTGAGATATGCAAGTTAAAGAAAAAAACTTTTCAGTATTTACGGCGATGGTCACTCTCTGTGCGATCATGGCTCTCTTTCAGAACTGCACGCCCACCACAAAATCGACAGCTGAAACTTCGACGCCAAAATCAGTCGATAGCGAAACCATCGCTGGCACCGCTGTCGAAGATCTAGCGCCCACAAAATAGCCACCAAAATCTTCGTCTCAAAATGAGATTCTCCCTCCGAAATCTTTCAGATATCGGGGAGTTAGTCCGATAATTATTCCATGGGGAAAATGAGATATTTCGTTCTAATTAACTGTGTATTTTATTCTGCACTTTCAGCTGCAGACCCAAAACAACTTGCCGGCTTCAAGGCCTTTCCAGAAGCTTCTGTTGCTGCTGCAGGAACTGCGCAAACATCAGGAAGTGCTGCTGCAGCTGTCGGAGGGTTGGCTTGTGAAGCTGCGATGAAGAAGGCTATGGGGATGCAGTCGAAGTGTTTAGCGTCATTTAATGTTGCAGGAATGGCATGTATCGGTGAGTTTAGTAACAACATTCGTCAAGGTGCAGCTCTTGTTGGTATTCTTGGCACTTTTGCAAAAACTGCAAGTCCCAGAGATGTCTGTAAGAAGCAGAAAGACACTCTTGGAACTGTAATGACATTGGTTACTGCCTACAATGCTGCTTGTACAGCTGCTATGGCTATTTGTAACAGCAGCTGTGGCGGTCTTGAGGCGAGCATTAATGCTGCTGCAGCTGCTTGTATAGGTGATCCAAATTGTAAAGTACAGGCTGCTAACGGCAATATGACATGTGAAACAGCTGCAACAAATGCAGCTACTCAAGCCGCAGGTTGGGCTACGGCAAACAAAAGCCTCCTTGGTCAATGTGCCTCGTACAAATTCAATCTCATGGCGGCTGGTGCAGGGCTGATCTCGATTATTGCAGAAAAAGGTAAAGCTGCGGGTTGTGAGAAGGACACTCAGGTGGTGTGTGCGCCTGGGGATAATTCTCCGTTCTGTCAGGGCATCAATGGGAATACACAAGCCAACATCGATTGTTCGAAAGAAGAGAATGCGAATAACACAAAGTGTATCTGCCAGAAAGCGCCGAACACTCCGGGATGTCCTGGGGCGGCTGCGGGTGGTGACAATGGTGGATCGCGAAATGCGAATCGAAACTCGGGTCCCTCAAATGGCGCTGCACCCGGTAGTGGGAAAAAAGACAATGTGAGCTTTGATGGCTTTCAACCCACAATCTCCCCCACGGGCGGAAGCGGGGGTGGTGGATCGAGCGCTGGCGGTGGTAGTGGCGGCGGTGGATCTGCCGGTGGCTCTGTTGGTGGCGGCGGCGGATCTGGTGCCGATAACGC
>JBKCXY010000281.1:0-17398 GCA_046315835.1 Pseudobdellovibrionaceae bacterium
GAACATCGGACCGAGCAGTGGCTGGGAATCGTGACAGAGGTTGAACATGGTCTGTGGGTACATAGCGGAAAGTAAAATTGATTCGTCGAGTGAGGAAATCGCCCGTGTTGACGTCGAAAACTTTCTTTGATTTGTCTTCGACCCTTTGGACACGATGAAAAAGAGCTTTCTTAAAGCGATCGCCACCAAAAATCTGCAATGAGGAATCTTCGAGCCACTGCTGCAGAACAACTTCGCTCTTTTTGTTTTTACCTTCGGATCTGACAAATTGGAAAAGCGCTTTCTCTCCGAAGGAAATCGAAGCCACAGGACCAGGCTCAAAATCTTTGTGCTCACCCACGCGCGCCCGATCTTCCAGCTTAGGCACTAAAGCTCTCGAGAGAGAGTCTTTCGATAGCGCAGTGTCAGATTCATCTTCAGCTGCAGCTCTACCAACCTGACGATCCGTGTTTCCAGCACTCAATTCATTCCCTCGGAAGGGCTGACTCCCATAATAGTTGATCAAACAGGTGTTCAGATGCCATTGGCGAGGCACATCTTTTTCAGGAAACTGATTGCGAACACGGGATTCGATGTCGTCCACCAGTCTTTGCAGAAGCGGAGGGAAGGGCTCTGCTTGGACGCAGCGATACTCGATTCCCTTGGGTGGGTGATAATAATTCAAACAAGCAAATTGCCAGTTCCCCAGCCAGTAGACGGGTCTTAAGAGCCATCTTTGGGCGCTTCCCTCGGGGGGCGGATTATGTTCAGAAAAGCGCTTCTCCCAAATGGGAAAGTAAAGTCTTTTGAGGTCTTGGAGAATCTGCTGCTTTTGTGCAGGGGTGACGTATTGGGGAATATAGAGCAGACCATTTTTTGACATTCTTGGTCTGTATATGCTTGAATGCCTCTATGTCAAAACTGATCACGATTCCCGTCACCAGCACTGAAAAAAAGAAACTCCTCAGCCATCTGCCACAACTGAATGGTCGCAAGATCATGATTATCGGCGATGTGGGGGTGGATGAGTACGTGATGGGGGAAGTTCGCCGAATCAGTCCCGAAGCACCAGTGCCCGTTTTGGATGTCGAAAGCCAAGATGTGCGACTGGGCCTGTCAGCCAATGTGGCTCAGAACGTTCGCTCCCTCGGTGGCGAGCCCATTTTGGTGAGTCTTGTAGGGGCAGATTCTGGACGCGAAATCTTGAATGAGATGCTCAAAAAAGCGAACGTGAGTTCTGACTATTTGGTGGTGGATGCGCAAAGGCCCACCACTCGCAAGGCTCGCATCATGGCCAAGCATCACCATTTAGTGCGGGTAGATTATGAGCTGCGAAAGTTCATTTCAGCTGAGATCGAAAACCAAGTGATAACCATGGTGAAAGCGCAAATCCCCCACGTGGATGCAGTGGTGATCGAAGATTACGCCAAAGGCATGATCACTCAGTCCTTGGTGCAAAAAGTCGTTCAGGTGGCCCATGCAGCGGGCAAGAAAGTCATGGTGGATCCACACCGTTTGAATGCAGCAGCGTTCTACTCGGGCGTGGATTTGATTAAGCCTAACTTTGATGAGGCCGTCGTTTTGTCAGGTCTTAATTATGATGAACTTCGCGATCATCCTGACAAAGTCCTTGAAGTGGGTCATGCGGTGCTGGCTAAAACTCAAGCCAAAGAGCTCGTCATGACCCGGGGTAAAGACGGAATGACCATTTTTTCTGACGGGAAAATATTTCAAGTTCCCACCTTTGCCCGGCAGGTCTTTGATGTCACCGGAGCTGGGGATACTGTGATTGCGGCTCTTTCTTTGGGCCTTGTTTCGGGTTTAAGTTTGCCCGAAGCCTGTATGATGGCTAATTTCGCAGCGGGAGTGGTCGTCGGTCAGATCGGCTGTGTTCCCTGCACCCAAGAAGAGCTCTCTCGGTATATTCAAGAGACTGAAAAGCCTTAGATTTCGGGCTTCAGTTGTGTTAGGTTTCTGCCTTCATTTAAAGGGCTTTCAAAAACAGAAAGTCGCCTGATCATAAAGGAGAAACCATGAGCCTGAAATACGTCAGCTCTTCTGAAAAAGCCGCGCGCCTCAAGGCTCGCAACACCTCAAAACATTCATCTCAGTCTCGCAACTCACATCGCCCGGTGGTGAATGCTTCCAATCTGTCAGCAGATCCCACGCGACTGGTCCCCTGGGCGCCAGGCAAAGTGACATTTTCCAATTACCAGCAGGAAGCTCCAGAGCTTGAAACTTTAGTTCAAGAAGGACCCATTAATTTCTACTCTTTGACCATTGATGATCTGAAAGGTCTTTTCAAGAAATTTGGCAAAGAAACATTCAGAGCTCAGCAGATTTTCAAATGGGTTTATGAAAGCCGAATCACAGATCCCGATCAGATGACGAATCTGGCAAAGGATTTCCGCAAAGAACTTTCGACCATGATTTCCTTTGATCTTCCAAAGGTGGTCTCTCACTTGAAATCCGTTGATGGGACTCAGAAATTTCTTTTTGATATGGGACAGGGGAACACGGTGGAAGCTGTGCTGATTCCCTCTGATGATCGCCTGACTCTTTGTATCTCTTCTGAAGTGGGCTGCAATATGGCCTGTAAGTTCTGTTTCACTGGCAAACAAAAACTCAAGCGAAGACTGACGACCTCTGAGATCGTAGGGCAGTTCATGCAAGTGTCTGACAAACTCCTGGAACAAGATTCAACAGGGGCCACTCGCATTTCTAACATTGTGTTCATGGGGATGGGCGAACCTTTGGATAATCCCGAGGCTGTTTTCAAATCCATCGAAGTCTTACATTCTCCGTGGGGCATGAATGTGTCGAAGCGAAGAATCACTGTTTCGACTTCGGGGATTGTGCCGGAGATGTGGAGAATTGGTGCTGCCAAAGTTCGCTTGGCTGTTTCGCTGAATGGATCTAATGATGAGATCAGGTCTCAAGTGATGCCGATCAATAAGAAATGGAATATCGATGAGCTCTTGGAGGCTTGTCTTGATTACTGCCGCGAGACCAAAGACAAAGTCACGTTCGAGTATGTCATGTTGAAAGGTGTTACAGACACTCTTGAGCATGCCAGAGAGCTGCATAAGCTGACTCGAAGAGTTCCCTGCAAGATCAATATTATTCCATTTAATGAGCATCCAGGTTCAGGCTTTGAGCGCCCTGATGATACTCAAGTGATGGCCTTCCACTCGGAGCTGATTCGCTTAGGCTCCCACGTTCTTTTGCGTCGCACGATGGGGCGAGATATTTTTGCAGCTTGTGGTCAACTCACTTCAGAGTTTGCGAATAAGCCAAAAACCATGGATATTTCTAACTCGAAAATTGGTTCTGTCTTTAAGAAAGAGGATGTGACTCATGTCTGAGATTTTAGTTGTTGGCTCTTTGGCCTACGATTCTATTCAAACTCCCGCCGGGAAAGTGGATCGTGCCTTGGGTGGATCTGCGAATTATTTTTCTTTAGCGGCTTCTTTGTTTGCGCCGGTTCGAGTGGTGGGCGTGGTCGGCGAAGACTATGAGTCTCAGCACGTGGACATGCTTCAAAAACGCAAAGTGGATCTGACGGGAATGACGAAGGTTCCTGGAAAGACCTTTCATTGGTCAGGCTTCTACGAAGCAGGAAACATGAATGAAGCAAAAACATTAGCGACTGAGCTCAATGTTTTTGAAAAATTTGATCCAAAGCTCCCGACTCACTATCAAGATTCAAAGTTTGTCTTCTTGGCTAATATTTCGCCTGATTTGCAGCTCAAAGTTCTCGAGCAAGTTCAAAAACCACTCTTCGTGGGAATGGACACCATGAATTTTTGGATCACTTCAAAGCTCGGCGATCTGAAGAAAGTGTTGAGTAAGGTAGACGTCGTTCTCATCAATGAAGGCGAAGCGATGATGCTCACGGGGGCTAAAAATGCGATCTCAGCTGCGCCCAAACTTTGTGAAATGGGACCTCAGGCTCTGGTGATTAAGCGGGGAGAGTACGGGTTTGTTCTGTATTCTCGTCAGGGCGGATATTTTATTTTGCCAGCCTTCCCAATTCCTGAAGTGATTGATCCCACAGGAGCTGGGGATACTTTCGCCGGTGGATTTTTTGGTTACTTGGCAAGCCTTGGTCGCAAACCAGAAATCAATGATCTCAAAACAGCCTGCGTGCAAGGTTCTATGCTGGCCAGTTTTACGATCCAAGATTTCAGCGTGAATTCTTTGTCGAAGGTGACCTTGACTATGGTCGAGGAAAGATTGTCTCAATATAAGAAAGTGATCAGCTAGGTCACTTTCTTTGGTCGAATGATTTAGAAGTTTTCTTTCATTTCCGATACTTAGAATGGAAATGAGTAAAAAGAAAAAGTCGGCTAAGAACGCCCTCATTAAATCTGTCATGAAGGATTTGAAAGAATCGACAAATCCTTCTCTCGGCAATGTCACAGCCTCTGCCTTCGGCAGTGCTTTTTTGAACCCCACGGGTGTTCATTCTTCCAAGTCCACGGATGAAATGACTTCCATGGCCTTGCCTGAGGGCTTAGACCCTGATCTTTTGCCAAGCCAGCTGATCAAGGAGCTTCCCACTGAAGATTCTGTGGTTGCTCAGAAGAAGCAGGGCACGGCTTCAGTGCAAACCTATGAATTAAAAGCAGATCCTGACTTTGAAAAGACGTCCGTTCTTGACGGGTCAGGCGATGAGAAAAAAGCGGATGGTAAAAAGGCGGAAGAAAGAATTTCCGAAGAAGTGAAGCTTGCGCCGGCCTCGCCGCGTGAACCCACTTACGCGGCACGAACTCAAGTTTACACAGCACCAAAACCTGCTGCGGCCGCAAAAAAGGAAGCTGTGGTTCCCGAGGCAAAAGTCAGCGTAGGGGCCGCGAAACCCCAGTTTCGTGTCTCAGGGACAGATCCTTCTCTAGCTCAAGCTGAAACTTTGAAAATGGCTCAAGAGAAAATTGTTGAGCTGGAGAAAGAAATTGAAACATTGCGCCGAGAAAATGAGCTTCTCCATTCGGCCAATGATATTTCAAAACAAAAAGTTGAAGACCTCTTTGTTAAGCTGCAGCAGTTGGACCGTTTGAATGTCGAGCTCAAAGAACGCAACGAAGCTGAGCTTAAAATCTACAGAGATGCGTCCGCGCAAAGAGACACTGAGAGTCAGCGTTTGAAATCTAAAATCGAAGAACTTGAGTCTCGACTAGCCAATGATTTAAAAAGAGTCCGAATTCGCGAGCGAGAGCTCGAAAATCGTCTGGAAATTGCTAAAGTCGAGAGAGTGGCTCTTTTGAGAGCAAAAGACGAACAAATTTTAGATTTAAAGCGCAAAATGGATCAACTGTTATCAGATTTTGATCAGCAAAAAGGAAAATCAGTCGAACTACAAGCCAAGCTTGAATCGAACAATGATCAGTTTGCAAGAACGGTCAGAGCTTTGCGATTGGCTTTATCGAACCTTGAGTCCACGGAAGAATCGTCAATCACACTTGCGCCCATCAAAAAAGCTGAATGAGTGCTATGGAAGCGCAATCTCAAACCACCACTGCTCCTTTAAAGAAGATTAAAGTTGTGATCTCAGATCTTCATTTGGGCAAGGGAAAGATTCTTCCCACAGGGGGAATCAATTCCCTCGAGGAGTTTTTCTTCTCGGAGAAGCTTGTCGAGTTCATTCACTATTATTCTTCAGGGGCATTTCGCGATTATCAAGTAGAGATCATTATCAATGGAGATTTCCTGAATTTCTTGCAAGTGGATTTCCGCGGGCATTATCTGACGGTGCTCACTGAGGGCGTCTGTCTGGATGTTTTGAGATCCATCGTTGAGGGTCACCAGAATGTGTTTAAAGCACTCTCTGAGTTTGCAGCAAAGCCTGGCAATGAAATCACTTATGTGGTGGGAAATCATGATCAAGCGATGCTTTGGCCGGGCTGTCGGGAATATTTGAATCAAGCGATTGGCACCAGTGTTCGCTACAAAAATATCGTGTATTATTTTGATGGTGTTCACATCGAGCACGGTCATATGCACGAGGCTGCCAATCGTTTAGATCCTCGAAGGTTCTTTTTAAAAAAAGATCTGGCTGAGCCTATTTTGAATCTACCATTCGGCTCTCATTTTTTTGTCGAATTCGTTCTGAAGATAAAGCAGCACTATCCCTTTGTGGATAAGATCCGCCCTTTCTCGAAAATGGTTCGTTGGTCGGTGATCAATGAACCCTGGATGAGCATTAAATCTATTTTCAAGGGGATCTTTTATTTAGTGAGTTCCGTGTTCTATAAAGACCCTCGTCGGAACTGGGGCTTTAAAAAGCTCATGCAGATCGTGCTTGAAAGCGCTATTTTTCCTGATCTCTCGGAATCCGCACGCAAGGTTCTCAACGATGAACGCGTTCATACTGTCGTTTTTGGGCACTCTCATGTGTATCAATACAAGCAGTGGGGTCACGAGAAAGAGTATTTTAACACCGGGACTTGGACCGATATCACTTCTTTGGATATCAATTCCTTGGGAAAGATCACGAAGCTCACTTACGTTTTGATCGAGTATCCTGAGGATGGCGGAAGGCCCCGTGGACGCTTGAAAGAGTGGCGTGGCTATCACCGCATTGAAGAAGATGTTGCAGTTCACTAGAGGAACACATAATCTAGCGAGATGTTAAGTATTCTTTCCACCAATCGAAAGCCCTCTGAACCAGTCACTTTGAAAGCTCAAGAATCCTTTCGTAAACTTTTGGCGCGAAAAGATCTTGGCTACCTGCAGATTCAAGACCGTCAACATCTTTGGTTTGAGACTCAAGCGCGAGGCAATCAATTAAAGTCCATGACCCAAGAAATGGTGATTGTGGGAATCGGAGGCTCAAGTCTTGGCCCTCGAGCCATCGACGAAGTTTTAGAAAATCCCACCAGGCCTCAAAAACTTTATTTCTGTGACAATGTGGATAGCCTTGAGTTTGCTCGACTTCTTCAGCGACTGAAGAATCCCCAGAAGGCCGCCTGGGTTTTTGTTTCTAAAAGCGGATCCACTATTGAAACTTTGCTTTCTCTTGATTTTATTTTTCAAAAAGTGAACCCGGATCTCAAGTGCTGCACGATCGTCTCTGAAAAGAAAAGTTCACCCCTGGTTGAATGGGCGCAAAAGCATCAGGTCGCTCACTTGGAGATTCCCTTAGATATAGGTGGCCGTTTTTCTGTTTTCACAGCCGTGGGTATGTTGCCTGCGGCTTTCTTGGGTCTTGACCTTGAAGCTTTTCGGCGAGGAATTCAAAAGGCCGTTCAGCAGACGGCATTGGTGACTGATTTGGCGGCCCAGGCTTGGGCTAGCTTTGAACGTAAAGAGTGGATTACATTCTTCTGGTTTTATTCTTCTTCTCATCGATTTTTCGGGGGATGGCTGCAGCAACTCTGGGCTGAGTCTTTGGCAAAAAGAGAGGATCTTCATGGGAAGCCAGCGCCGCAAGTTTCTTTCCCTGTAGGAGCTATCGGTGCTAACGATCAGCATTCTGTTTTGCAGCAACTGATGGAAGGGGCTCGCGATAAGTGGATTGTGTTTACTCGTTTCAGTGATTCAGAAATGGGTGAGGCTCTTCAGAAATCCCATTTCTCAGATTATGCTTTCATGCAGGGAAAAACGTTGGGTCAGCTTTTAGGTTCGGAAGCGCAAGCGACGGCTGAAGCTTTGGCTTCAGAAGGTGCTTCGGTGCTTACTCTCAAGCTTGAAAGTTCGCAAGAGGAAGGTCTAGCTTATTTGATGATGACTTGGATGCTTGTGGTTGGAACTCTCGGTGAAATGCTTGAACTCAATGCTTACAACCAACCGGGTGTGGAACTGGGCAAGAGGCTAGCGAAGCAAATACTTAACTCATGATCCTTGAGTGAAGAATCATTAAATTCTACACTGTTCAGCATGGTGCCTCAGGGTGAAGATGAAATTGAAAAAACGAGTATAGTTTCCACCGGAACTTTCACCGGTCGGGTGAAAGCCGCGGATGATACTCCGCCAGCTTTGATTGTTCTTGTGGGGCCTCCGGGCTACGTGGGACGACAGTTTCCCCTGACCACCAGCGAAGTCACTCTCGGCCGAAGCATTGATTCCCATATTTACATCGACGACAAATCTGTTTCACGGAGCCACGCTCGCTTTATTGTGAATGGCACTGAAGTGACCGTGGCAGATATGGGCTCGGCGAACAAGACAGTAATCAATGAGAAAACAACTCTTGCGCCGATGACTCCCTACCGTTTGCAGAACGACGATCGTATTAAAACGGGCAGTGTGATTTTGAAGTTTCTCGAAAAAGGAAGCTTAGAGACCTTGGCGAATAAAGAACTGAACGAGAAAGCACTGAAAGATGGTTTGACGGGGGCCTTTTCAAAAGGAGCTTTGCTCGAAAAGGGTCCTGAGGCCATGAAGCGGTCTGAGTTCCTCACGGAAGATTTGAGTGTCCTTATTTTTGATATCGATTTTTTCAAAAAAATTAATGATACCCACGGCCACTCTGCCGGTGACTATGTTCTGAAAGAGCTCTCGCGAATTGTGGGTCAAAAAATGATTCGTGGGAACGACTACTTTGCAAGATATGGCGGGGAAGAGTTTGTGATCCTTCTGCCAGCTGCAGGTGCAAAAACAGCCCTCGAAGTGGCTGAGCGGATCAGAACCACCATTGAGTCTGCTGAGTTCAATTACGAGGGCACAAAGATACCAGTGACCATCAGTGTGGGTATCGCTACAAGAAAACTCGAAGAAACTTCCTGGGATGTCTTACTCGATCGTGCCGATCAGGCGCTCTACCAGAGTAAGCATTCGGGTCGTAATCGTGTGACAGTTTCCGCTTAGATCTTAGAATACCAAATGATCTCTTCATCTTGACGCAATCCTGACTCGATAAGGTTTGCTTATGAGTAAAAAAACTAAGTCTTATCAAATACTTATGGCGTTCTGACACCAATTTCTGGCCTCCCGATTGCACAACAATTTAGCAAGGATGTTCGGGTTCAACTCAATGGATTCTGCAGCTGGCGAACCTAGAAAAAGTACAAAAGATTAACCTTTTTTCGACAGGGGTGAGTCATATGGCTGAGATGAGTGGGAATCTCACAGACAACGAGATTGTAAGTCTCGTGATAGAAGGAGATCGGAAAGCGTTCTCTACATTAGTGAAGAGGCATCAGAAGCCGCTTCTTCGATTGGCATACCGTTTCGTCAAGGATTTGGATGCAGCGGAGGATGTGGTTCAGGAGAGTTTTATTAAAGCTTATGAGCGCTTGAGCTCTTTCGAAGCTCGATCAACATTCAAAAGCTGGCTGTTTCAGATTTGCGTGAACACAGCCAAGAATAAACTCCGCGATCGCAGGGATGATATGTCTGATATTGATGATGTGCCTTTGGCTGTGAACGCACAAGCTGAGGCCGCGTTGGTGCACAACGCTGTTTCTCAATTGATTCAGACTCATGTGGATCAGCTGCCTTTCAAACAAAAGACAGCTCTGGTGCTGAGAATTTATGAAGACATGAGCTTTAAAGAAATCGCTGAAGTCATGGATTGTCCTTATGACACAGCGAAAGCGAATTATCGTCATGCTCTGATGAGGCTCAAAGAGGAGTTATCTTCCAATAAAGAATTGGCGCAGTGGACTCAAGAGATGAACACGTTTTTTACTGAAATCAACCGCCGTGTGGCAGAGGTAGAATCATGAAAGATCAATGGATTATTGATTATCTCGAAAGTGAAGCAGACCCAGCCCTTCGGCTGGAGATGAAGCGCGAGCTTGCTGAAAACTGGCAAGCCCAACAGGAGTTACAGGAATTGAAAGAAACAAAGGAGAGCCTCGAGAACTTCTCGGGGGAGCTTCCAGAACCCAGCGAAGATTTCTTTGATCAAATGCACGAGAAAATCATGGCTCAAGTCGAACAGAAAGAAATCCTTCCTGTTCCTCAGGCAGCAGTTCTTAGCAAAATTAAAAGACCGATCGTTGCGGCTTCGGCGTTCTTGGCGATCCTCCTCGCCGTCGTCGTGCAAACCCCACTGACTTCTGAAAACTCAACGGAGCTCGCTCAAAAGCAAGCTTTCGAAGAGATGGTCGCTCTCGCGATGCAGGACCCCCAAAGTCTAGCTCAACTCACCAGTTATCAGGGGGCCAGTGACTTTTTTGTGGACGCTGCTTCAGAAAGTTTCGATGATTTAAGTATTCATCAATTTGAAAAGGTGATGGGGCCTTAAGTTTTTGACCAGCCCCTCACTTGGGGCAGGTCATGAAATTGTGGGTTTTACTGAGCTTTTTCATTCTCAGCGGTTCTTGGGCAGAAGCCTCGAAGAACCGTCTTGAAGAGCTCTTCATTTGGAAAGTTTCCGAAGAACTGAAGCTCTCGGTGCCTGAAGAAAAGCAATTTTCAGACACCGTTCGTGAACTCAATCTCAAAAGATTCAATCTCAATGAAGAAATTCAAAAGCATCTCTTGGCCATGAGTTCTGCCGAACCGCTCAAGGCTAAGGGAAACTTAGTTCTGTACCGGCAGGCGTTGAAAAAGTACCAAGATGTGAACCTTGAAGAGATTGATCGGATACAGAAAATACTAGGCCCCCAAAAAGCCAATCAGTATTTCGCTTTGAAAAATGATCTGAGTCAAAAGTTAAAGAACATGATTTCAAATCCTGAAAAATCAAAAGAAGAAAAGAGCAAGGACGAAAAACCTAAAAATCCTACGTCGTCGATGCTGTTTTCTTCAGAGTCTGAATAAGTTCTTTCAGTCCGGTTTCTGGGTCCTTGTGAGACTCGAGCGACCTCATGAGGTCTAAAAATTTTCGAAAATTGTTTTGAGAAAGTTCAAAAAGTTCATCAAAAAGATGAAGATCTTTATTGTAAGTGGAGTAAAGACTGAGTCTCGCATTATTGAGAGAAATCTCTGGAAACCGCGCGTAGAGCTGCGATTTCATTTTGGGAAGAATCGTCTCTTTGAATCGAGTTTGAATTTCTTTGATCCGTCCGTCGCGAAGACTTTCGTTCCGTTGCGCTTGGGGTAAGATCGCATACCAAGCTTTCAGATTTTTAAGTTCTTCACTGATAAATTCTGAAAAAATTCTTTCGTCATGGAGTTCCGCTTTAATTTTCTGAAGAGTGGAACTGTCAGGGCCTTCCTTTTTCAAATAAAAAATTTCGGTGCCCTTGTTCCCAAGCCAGGTGGCGAAGCGTTCATTAAAGTCGGCTGAATTTTTAAGGTACAAGGTGACGTGGGTCGTTTCATGGATAATGGTGTTCACCAAATCATGATCTTCATAACGAAGCATCGAAGACAGAATGGGATCTTTAAACCATCCGAGCGTGGAAAAGGCGGAAACACCTCTCACAAAAGTGTCAAAACCTTCTTTCACAAGCTTTTGTTCTTCAGCTTTCGCATCAGCTTCGTTGAAAAATCCTTTGTAGGGCATTTTGCCGACAATGGCATAGCTCCATTGATAAGCTTTGAGTTCCCATTTGGGCGAAGCTGAGACGACATAGGTGACGTAAGGACGATCGAGGGCGACATAGCTTGTATAGTTTTTCGAGCTTTCAAGTCCGAGTTCTTTTTCTGCAAACTGTCGGGCCTCTTGCGCCAAGTTCAGTTTTTGTTTTTGCTCTGGAGTCAGCTTTGGATCTTGAAGGGCCTTTTCGAGAGGAATTCGTGAGCTGAACAGGGAAAACTGCCCTGCTGCACTTTTCAAGTAATAGGGGAGCTGACAACCCATCAAGAGGAGCGAAAAACTGAAGACAAGGATTCGGATTAAAGGACCCACGAAATGCCGATACGCCCATTGATGTCATTCACTTTAGATCCGCCCTCCACAGGGGTTTCTAAAATGTCGTAAGAGGCTCGAATCGCAAACTCTTGAGTGAGAAAAAATTTAAATCCTATGCCATAGCTGGGGGAAGTTCCTGAGTAGGGCACTTCCCAAGGATTGTTACCATCATCTTGAACTACTTGTTTTCGTTTCACGTACGCAGCGCCGCCCTTAACATAAGGCTGGAAAGGGGCTTTGCGATCTGCAAAAACAAAAATTAATCCGCCTTCGTAAACGTCCGTGTACTGAGTGGTTTCACGCAGGAAGGCACTCATGCTATTGGGCTGCTTTTCCTTTTTCACGTAAAGGCCATTCGTGTAGGCGAGCTCGAGAGCCACTCTTTCCCAAAAATAAAAGGACAGAGAACCTGTGACAGATTGCTGTTCGACGTTGTTCTCTTTATCGAAGTAGCTTTTTTTGTAGCCGTAGTTCAATCCAATTTCAGAATGGACAGCGGAGGCTTGGACTGACCAAACAAGAGCCATGGCAGCACCTAGCAGACGAGAGGTGGAAAAAATATTTTTCATGACTCCAGCTTATCAAAGTTCTCAGAAGCTCACATGAGAGGAAAGGTCGAGGCTAGTCGAACCACGATTAAGGGCGTGCAAAGAGTTGGGGATTGACGTTCACTTGAAAGGAATACTGCAAGCGCACAAAGTTATCTTCTTCCACCATTTCTTTGGGAGGATTAGGGAAGAACTTGGCCTGGACGAAAGCTTGTACAGCGGCTTGGTCAAAAGCGCGAATGCCAGACTCTTTGAGAATATGGAAAGAGTGAAATTCCCCAGTGGGCTTCAGCCAAACTTCCACATGGGTGACCCAGCGATCGTTCATGGATGACTTGAGGGTCGCTCGCGGAGTTGTCTGAAGGCCTCTTTCCACCATCTCTTCCCAGCGAAAGCGGATCAGCTCTTCGATGCGCGCAAAAAAGGAATAAAACAAATAGCGATCTGTATTGAGGGCCGTGAAAGAGCCCACTTTGATGTCCTCTGGAAGGCTCTCTCCGATGGTGGACGGGCCTAGTGGAAGGCCCGCGAGGCCTCTTTCTGTAGGTGGAGTTCTGGTTTCAGCACGGGATCTTGGATTCTGCTTTCTGACTTTTTCCAGGGGAGACTCTAGGCCGGAAAAAGGATCGGGTTGTTTGGAAGCCATAACCCTGGTGGAATCACGACTCTCCGGGAGCGAAGGTGTGACGACACTTCGATTTTGGGTGAGCCCTGACTTTTTGGCTTTCATTTGCTCACGAACGCGCTGGGATTCTCTGGAGAGTAAATCCGCCCTTTCTTTAAGGTCTTTCAGCTTCATGTCCTCGGGGACGAAACTTTCACGCACGATGGGTTGTTGCATTTTAAGACGTGAATCCTCGGGGCCTACGAGATCGAGGACTAATAAAGGTTGCGACAGTTGCGGCGCAGGGATTTTGCGGACTATCACCCAGCAAAGAGTGTGAACCACAAGGCTAATGATGATAAAAGACCACAAGCGCTTCATAGACTTACCTTAGTCAAGACAGGCCTTCTTCTCAATCTGAAATGAAAACTAGACCAAAGAATACAAAACCTCTGGAAGTATCCTTCTTTCAAGCAATTAACGCGCTGCAGGATAATTATGAAGGAAGCCTTAAGCGTCTAACCCCTAATTTTCTCTTCAGAAATTCAAATCGAGACCGAAAAGAAGAGTGGAACCTATAAAAAGTTAGGGAGTTAACAATGAAAAGGCACAATAAAAAACAAGCGACAACATGGAGCCGCCTTGGTCTCACAGCCCTGATGGGAATTGCACTTGCAACCTCTACAGCGCAGGCGCAGGAACAAGTGGTCAAGCCAAGAAAAGTGCAAAGTGTTGGCAGCGAAGAAATGGTGTATGACACCGCAGGTGCCTTGGTAACGCCTCCCTCCCCGAATTCTTTTAGTTTTAAGAACGCTGATAAACCAAACCAACCTTGGGTTCCTAATGCTGAAAATTATCCTGACGGGGCCCTACGCCAAGCTTATGAAGAAGAAATGAAAGAGATGAAACGTCTTGAAGAGCTTGAGCGCAAGACCGTGGAAACAAAAGCAGCTTACGAAAAGCGTAAAGTGGAAGCTGAAAAAGAAATCGCTGCTCGCCGACGAACGATTGAAGGATATCGTTTGAAGCAAGAAAATCTTTCATCTGAATATGACATGTATGTGACAGAGCTCACTGAGATCGAAGGAAAGCAGAAAGACGTTGAGGGTGAATTGAAGCTCGTTGAAGCTCGCTTTAAAGAAGTGGAAGCTCAACACACAGACAAGGCTTCCGAACTCACGCAGACTAAAAAGAAGCTCACTTCAGCTCTGGAAAGCTTGCGAGTGACTCGCGAGAACACTGCTAAAAACATGAATAAGCTGCAGATTGAAATGCAGCAGATGAGAGCTTCTGTGGCCAACGCCGAAGTTGATATCGCTCGTATCGAAAATGATAAGACAAGACTTGCCGCTGATGAGATCCAGTTGCGATCAGACTACGCGGCTCTTCAAGCACGCTTAGAGCAAACGAAAGCTGACCGAGTGATGGCACAAGCGGAGCTCACTGATCTCCGCCGACGAGTGGACGTCGTTCGCTCTGAGTACAATGATGCAAAAGGTGAGTTCGAGAACTCATCTCGAGAACTTGCGATCTTGAGAGATCGTTTGGGTAAAGAGAAGGTGAATGCGGCTGTTGAGATCCAAAACCTGGAGCGTTCCATTGCTCAAGCAAAACGTTGGACAGCTGAAGCTGAAGCAGAAAAAGTTCGGTACGAGTCGGAAGCCGATCGCTTGAAACAGAACTTGGTTCTGGTTCGCCAAAAGAATTCCGAGATCCAAGCTGAGAATTCAGATGCTCAGTCAGCAGTGATGGAGTCACGTTTAGCTCTGGAAACTGCGAAAGCGGACATTGCTAAAGAAATGGCCGCTGGGCAAACAGCTCAATTAAGAAATGACCAACACGCAGTGAAGATGAGAGCGATTGCATCTATGGAGAACGCGGTGGGAGATACAGCAAGACCGTGGGTGGCGACTCGTGATTGCCAAGTGAAGAGATCTCCAGCTTCGAACGCAGAAGCAGGTTTCTCGATCAAAAATGGTCAGAAGTTGATTGCGACCCCTGCCGGTAACGGTTTCGTGAGAATTGTGAATTCTTCAGGTCGTGGCGCCTATGTTGAAGGAAGCTGCGGATCTTTCGCTGACTAGTGATCAAGCTTAGTTTAAATAAAAAAGCCAAGGTTGCCCTTGGCTTTTTTCGTTTCAAAGACTTGTTCAGGACAGATTAAAACTCCCAGCGATATCCTGCTCTAAAAAAGATAGCTGTAGCTTTAGTGGTGAACTCGTCAGTGATGACCCCGGTTTTCCCTTTAGTCTTCGCTTCTCGATTCTCAAAGGTAACACCAGCCACAACAGCTTGGTCTTCTTTACGTTGATAGTTGATACCGACGTTTGCGAGCAGGCGAGAGTTCGACTTCACTGTTTGTTTTGAGTTCTGACCGTTCGCAAGACCCATATAGTAAGCAAGCTTTGTGTCCAAAATCCATGATGGAGCAACCGGTGTTTGATACACGATGTTGGCGCCAACGACCATATCTTTGACAAGGGCCAACTTTAAGTCTGTGCTGCTTTGAAATTCAAATGCAGGGGACGAATCGAAACCAACTTCAAATCCAGGGCAAAGGCGCTTAAAGAAATTTTCATAGAGAAAGCAGTAATTTCCACGTGCCATCAAGGAATCGATCGTTGCCGTCGATTTTTGAATATTAAACAACCCAACATTGTTCGCAGCATTAATCTGAGTCGTGTACATGTTGTACTCAGCTTCAAAGAAAAGCTCCGGGGTTGATCTGAGGCGGTAAAGAAGTCCTGCACTTGTCGTGACGTTGTTTGAAACGTTGAAGTCAGTGCCAGAATAAGTTGTTTTGAACCCAACAGAGCCAGGGCGATAGACAGCTTCGAATTCTTGGCGTGGGTAGCCTGGGTTTACTTTGAATGCTGTATCCGCCACCTTTTCAACGGGACGAGCTGTGCGAGTATCTTTTTGCTCGGCTTCAGTTGTGGGGACTTTAAAAATGAATGATCGACTTTCTTTATCAGTGTTTGCAGGAGCACCATCTGTATTGAAATTCAGAAGAGGAGCGCCCTCCACTGTTTGAGTCAGATTTTGCGGTACTGTCGTCGTCGGTGACTGAGCCGCCTCTGCTGCTTGTGAAGATGAACTCACTTTCTTTTTAGGGAGCTGCGATTGTGCAAAACCCTGTGAAGTCAGAAGGATCAGGCCTGAAGCCATAAGTGCAAGTTGACGGATCATGGATGAACTCCTAAGTCTTGGAAATTTCCTGAAATCTTAACAAGCTATAAAGATTCCCACAACCTATCATCGACCTTAGTCTTCAAAATAATTGAGTGCACTAGACCTTAGTGGGGAATTATCAAAAGACAAAGTTAAGTCTACACAGGTCAGGAAAAACTCGTTAGCCTCAGATGCATACAAAAGAGCGAAGGAGTGCCTTCTTATGAAACGACACCTTAGATTAACGATGATTTCCGCCTTAACACTTGTGGCAATGTCTGCTCAAGTTCAAGCTCAACCTGAACCCACAGAAATTTTCTGTACAATCCGCGACACTGGAACCGCACTATCTTGCCAGTATGTTGGTAAAGAGGGCCGCCGGGCGATGAATGCTGATGATATCTCAGTGTTTGTTGATCAGGCGAGCGTGGCAGCTTACATGACTGTAAAGTCAAGACGGGGACTTGAGCGAACATTCCTTATCGATGCAAACTCTCCTCAGTATAGAAAACTCAATGAGATCAAGAAATCGGCAGCAATGTCTGAGATCTCTAAGGCAAAAGTGGACCTTTTCGGTGAAATTGAAAAGCGAGCGATCAAGCTTTCTGATGACCTCGATGCTCAAGCGGTGGGCGCAGAGCTCATTAAGTATGACTCTTCGGTTGCTTCCGATAAATTCAAAAGAGACATCCGCTCAATGTCCTCAGAGCTCGATGGCTTCAGAAAGAACAGAGACAAAATCTGTACTTCAACTCCAGAGTTTGAGAAGCTTTCAAAAGCAAATGCAAGCCTTCAGCAAGTTCTCTCAAACATCCTGTTTGCATTCCAACAGCCAGGAAGTTGCATGGGTGACTTCAAAGTTTTCCGCGACAAAGATGGCTCTGTTGACTTGAGACAGTTGGATGGAGTTGCTACTCGTTTCACTGAAAGATGTAAGAAGTAAGGCAATACCTCGAATCCGAATGATTTCAAAGGCCTCAGTTCGCTGGGGCCTTTTGTTTTTTCCAGATGGTCAAATCTGAGCTCGTGTACTTTTTAATGTAGCCAACTTTCATAACTCTCTCAAAAAGTTCATCCCCAACTCGCGACTGAATGACATATTGCTGTTGAGAAGATCGGATCAGCTTGTGAAGCTCGATATAGTAATCAGGAGCTTCATTCTCATCGAACCAGTCGATGTAGGTCTTTCGGTTAAGGTTTGCAAACTCGAAGCTTCCTAGAATCCAAATTGAGGGAGATGCCACCTGGTAATCAGTGAGCAAATAGCCGAACGGAAAGTTTTCAGAGAACATCACAGTTTTTCCCTCAACTAAGTGCTCGCTGATCGCTCTTTGAAGCTCCTCTCTGAAT
>JBKCXY010000282.1:0-8526 GCA_046315835.1 Pseudobdellovibrionaceae bacterium
GGTTCTGTTGTTCACGAAAGAGATGACTTTCAATGGTCGACCAACCCTCGTTGAAGTTCGCCATCTCCTCACAGACACCGGTGCTGAATCCAGATCCACTGTCTTTGCTAAGTTTTTTAAGAAAGCGGTGAAAGAAGCTGATGTGATCATTTATGCAGGTCACTCGGGCCTTGGCGGAAATTTAGACATTCCTACGTTGGAAAGAAAAGCGGGCGCTTTTGAATTTAACCCGCAAAAACGGCAAGTATTTTTCTTTGAAAGCTGCTCCAGCTATTCTTACTACTTGGAGCCGTTCGCTGCTGAAAAAACCAAAGCTAAAATTGATATTGTGACCAATGGACTGTCGAGCTACTTCCACACAGGGCCTTTTGTGCTCGAAGTTTTTGTCACTTCAATCTTGGATGAAACGGTGAAGGATACTTCATGGCTTGAAATCCTTCGTCGGATGGAAGCTCCACTCGAGGGCGGATCGTACCTATTGAATGTCGGTGGATTTTAATAACTGACTCAAATCCTGTCCCTGGTCTCTGCGACCGCCTCAATGGAGCCAACATTTCCTTATGAAATCTGCGTGTTCGTTGGTGATTTCTGTTTCTTGTAAAACAAGAAACAGAAATTCCGTCCGATTTTCCTTTTTTCTCTAGAGAGTTAGGTAGTTAGAGGACGGCGTTCTGCTGAAGGGACAGGATTTTGAGTCATTTATAGATGAGTAAAGAAAAAAGTAGAGAGCGAATCATAAAACCTCCTTGAAAGCTCCTTAACAATACCAGGAAATCAGCAGAATCAACACAAGGGGTATTGACTGTTCAGTCAAAAGCCGAGAAACCTGAGGCCATGAACTGGATCGAAGTCTTTGAGTTAGTCTTGAGATGGTTCCTGGGCGTCCAATTTTTTGTATTTGGCGTTAATGGGTTCTTCCATTTTTTACCACTGCCAAAGGCAACACCAGATATGGAGCAATTCATGGCAGGGCTCTATAGCGCTGGACCCTTAATGAATATGGTCAAAGGGATACAGATCATTTGTGGGCTAGCTCTGCTGTTGAATCAAGCTGTTCCTTTGGCCTTAGTGTTTTTGGGAGCGATCATTTTTGTGATCCTGACAGTTCAGTGGACTTTTCAGCGAAAGCAATTTTGGATTCTAATCCCACAGATTCTTCTTCCCTGGCTGACCCTAGTCACATTCCATCGGTCAATTTTTGGAATTCTTTTGTGAGATCATTTCAGCGAAGCCTTGTTCCTCAGCCCAATAAAGAGAAAGTGCGGGGTCCTCTGGCTTGGCCAGGTCTTGAAGTCAGTTTAGAGATCGGTTGTGGCGTAGGACTTCATCCGATCCAATGGGGTGAAAAATATCCCCAAGAGCATTTAGTTGCCATCGAGCACACTCAAGAAAAATGTGAAAAGTTTTTGCGAAGACTTGAAAATCATCCTCATCTGACAAACATCACTGCCATTCATGGAAATGCGATCAGTTGGGTCACTCACGAGTTTTCTGAAAACCAATTCAAAGATATTTACTTTTTTTATCCGAACCCTGAGCCTCAGAATTCGGCGAAGCGTTGGATTCGAATGCCCTTCTTTTCAGAAATTTTGAGAGTGCTCAGAGACGATGGTCAAATCTTGTTCGCTTCGAACGAGGAGAGGTATATCTCTGAAGTCCAAGATCATGCGGTGAAAGACTGGAAACTTTCAATTTTTGAGAGACATGAAATTCGTTTGGCACCAGGGATTCGAGGAAGAACTCATTTCGAAAGAAAGTATTTGGGGCGAGGGCAGACTTGCTACCAAGTTACATTGAGGAAATGAGCTGGGCCGTCATTTCATGAATGGCATAGTCCATCCAGCGGTTTTCAAATTGGTTAATCTTCGATTTATGAAGATACCCTAAGTGGCCCCCACAATTTTCGAGATGAAGCGCTACCGAATCCGACCAACGAGTTTCGAGGATGTCTCTTGAGAGAATAAATGGATCATCATTGGCACTCAAAATCACTGTTGGACGATCGATCTTGTGAACGTGGGCCTGGGAACTGCAAGAAACGTAATAGTTCATGGCATCGCCAAAGCCACTGAAAGGCCCCGTAAAAGCGTTATCAAATTCGTTGAGTTTCATTGCAGGACTGAGTTTCAGGTTCTTTGGAAGTTCCCACTTTTCCTGGAGTTCTTTGGCTGTCTTCGTCATGGCCACCAAGAAATAAAATTCATAAAAACGATTGAAGTTCCGAAAGTTCTCTACGCTGCTCGAAAGACTCACGGGTGGATTCACTGCGATGGCAGCGTCAGGAAGTGAGAACTTTTGCCTTTGTTTGACGGATTCAAAATGCTCAGGATCCCAAATTTTTTGAGTTGGGATCACACGGCTTTGAAGCAAAAGAGCAGTATTGCCGCTCATTGAAAAACCGATCGCGATCACTTTCTTCCTGGGATAGCGCAACCGAGTATCATAGATCAGTCGTGCGAGATCATCTGAACGGCCAGAATGGTATAGCTCGACAGACTGCCCCAATCCTTCACCGCAGTTTCTGTGATTCATGAGAATCACAGTGTGTCCAGCTTGGTACAATTGGAGACCAATTCTCTGCATATAGTTGCTATCAGCACTGCCAGAGATTCCGTGGGCGAAAACAAAAACAAAGGGGCTTACATTTTCGTACAGCCTGCAAATGATTTGATCGGCGGCGCCCACATTAACGGTCATTTGACGGCCTCGGTTTGGCAGTGATTTTGTGGGTAAAAGTTCTCCCAAAATAGTCTGCGCATGCGCTGTTGGAGCCCAAGCAGGTTTTTCTAATGGCAAAAGGTTTTTGAAATCTAACACAAGTCTTAGAATCATTTATGGAATGACTTGTTGTCACGATAAATCTAGGAATAGGGATGGGGCTTTGATATTATATCACTTGGAGGTTCTTCTATGAAAAAGACTTTATTCGGTGCTCTCCTCTGCTTTAGTCAAGTCAGTGTCGCTGAACTTACAAATTCATTTCAGTCGGTTGCAAAAAAAGAAGGCCAAGTGGTTTACCTTGAAAACCACAAATCTGAGTACGGTCCCAATGGTCAGATCCTCAGAGCAAGAACTGAATACACTCGGGGCTCGGGTGAGGTCATTGCAGTCATTGATTCTGAGTTCAAAGACTCTCTATCAGCGCCAGCGCATTTTTTCGAAGATAAGCGCACGGGTCACCGTCATGGAATCAAATATGAAAATGGACAGCTCGTTTTATTTAGCCAAGATAAAGGCAAGTCTGAAGAAACAAAATCTTTGAAAATTGAAAAGGACTCTCCGGCATTGACCGTCGGATGTCAGGGGCTTTTCTACTACTTACAGCAGAATTACGCTGAGCTTGTGAAAAGAAAAAAGATTCCCCTGAAGTTTATGATTCCAGGAAAACTTGAATCTTACGATTTTGAGATGGAGCTCGTGAGAGAAGCTGAGGGCATTGCATACATTGAAGTGCATATTAAAAATTGGTTCTTGAGACTGTTCGCTCCCAAGTTGGATGTTCGCTATGACATCAACAAAAAACGAATGGTCTACTACAAAGGACTTTCCAATATTCAAACCGACAAAGGGGAAACCCAAGCCGTCGAAATTGAGTATTCTTACAATTAGTTACTTCTTTGGAAACCAAGGCACAAAAACTGAAGTCGTCTCCTGATATTTTTTGTAATCAATGGGTCGACTTCTGAGAGATTGCTTTTCAGTTTCAGGAATCCCTGTAATTTTGAAAAGTAAGTAAAGCATTGTTAGAGGGCAGTAGATCGTGATCCAACCCCAGGGGGATCCGCTGGCGTAGATAAAATAAGAAACCCAAATGACCCACTCAAAAAAATAATTCGGATGACGTGAATATCTCCAGAGTCCCACTTGGCAAACTTTGCCTTTGTTCGATGGCTCTTTTTTGAACTGCGCGAGCTGTCGATCAGCGATAGATTCGCCAACCCAGCCAATCAGCCAAAGAATCATTCCCGCAATCTCAAATCCCCCCAGGCTTTGATCAGCATCTGCAGAGACAAAGGTTAAAGGTGATCCGAGTATCGCGATGCTGGCTGCTTGAGACATAAAAAACATCAAGAAAATCAAGTGAAGATTCTTGGCCCAACGCTGTCTGAGGTCATTGTATCTGCCATCCTCTTCAGGATAGTGCTTTGCAAGTCGTACGGTCAGATGGGTGCCAAGGCGCCAGCTCCACAGGATCATCATCGAACAGAGAACAACTAGTTTCAGGGACTGTGCCTGAGTTTGAATCAAGTAAACAATCGCTAGGAAACTGAATCCATAAGACCAAGCCACATCCACAGAGGAATAAAACTTATACTTTGTTGCCCAAGCATAGACAGCTGACATCCCGAGAAAACAAGCACCGAGTCCAATCAATAATTGAGTGAGAAAACTAGTCCATTCCATGATTTTTCTGAGCTCCCTGTAAATGCCTTCGCTGTCGAAGTGGTATTGCAGACTTCAGTTTAGAACCGGAGACTTCATGAAAGCTAGTTTTAATCTTTGAAGATCTGAGAAAGTTTGGCGGCGTCCTGTTCCCCATTTGACAATAGTCAAAGAACAGCATCTCTCGAGCTTTCTCCTCGCTCAGCTGATGCACATTTTTGAGGTAATCAAAGAGCAGCTCAGCATACTTCAAAAGTGGCACGCCGTGACTGCGGCCCAGATGTTGAAACAAGTAATCGCTCAGGCGAGAAAACTCGCGAAAGGCAGAGGTTTGGCTTTTCAAGTAGCTCGAAGTTTGAGGGAACTGTCCACTGTTTGCAATCAGGTCCCAATATTTTGCAAAACGAGCCATAAATTGAATTTCATCAGCAGAGACGTCATTTGTGCTGAGGATTTGAAAGGGAGCTTTGTCCGAGTAGATGAGCTGAAATGCCTTTTCATGACGAACGATCGGAGTCCCTTTGAGCCTTTTGAGGATGCCGACTTGAATTTCTTGGGGTCCTAGTTGAACGAGCTCATCAAATCCTTGTCCGAAAGACTTTAAATCTTCTCCGGGGAGACCCACAATCAAATCTGCATGGGTGTGCACACCGGTCTTGGTTCTCAGAAATTCAAAATTTTCTCGAACCTTCACCATATCATTTTTGCGAGAGACATTTTTAGCAACTTCGGGATTGAAAGTCTGAATGCCAATCTCAAACTGCAAGCTACCTGCCGGAAACTGAATGATCAGTTCGCGCAGCTCTTGAGGAAGGCGATCCGGAACCATTTCAAAATGAAGAAAGAGATTCAAGTGAATACGATCCAGAAAGAAGCGCAGAATTTTTGTGCTCGTGGCGGGACTCAGATTAAAAGTCCTGTCGATGAACTTGAACTGGCGAGCCCCACGAGAGATCAGGTGATCCATTTCACCGAGAAATATCTCGAGGTCAAAACTGCGCACAGATTTATCCAAAGAAGAAAGGCAGTACTCACAACGATAAGGACAGCCACGGGAAGCTTCCACATAGATATAGCGGTTCTTGATGTCATCGTCCGAGTACAAGCGGTAAGGAGATTCCAAGCTTTTAATCTCTGGTAATTTCGGGGGAACAATTTTCTGCGACTTGATTCCAAAAGCGGGATCTGAGGCTGACTGAGAATCAGGGCTCAGAAGTTCTCTGCAGAGGTCGCGAAATTGAAAATCAGCTTCCCCTTGGATCAAGTAATCCGCCAGTTGCACGATCTCTTGTTTTTCAGATTCGTAACTGACTTCTGGGCCACCGATCACGATAATGACATGGGGAGCTTGCACTTTCAGTATTTGAACAAGTTCCAGGGATTGTTCAGCATTCCAAATATAGATCCCGAGGCCGATAATTTTAGGTTGAAGATTCAGAAGCTCAAGAGCGATTAATTCCGGAGACTTTTCAAGCGTGAATTCTTTGATTAAAGATCGAGATTTAAGCTCTGCCAAATTTGATTGTAAATATCTCAGACCAAACGCGGTGTGCTGGTAAGTCGAGTTAATTGTGGCGAGGACAATTTCTGTCCCAGACTCTTCGTTGATCTGCATAGCCTAAGGTAATGCCGACTTGGTTTTTTTGCGTCAACCATATAGTGGATCTAATAACTGATTTAGGCCCTTTTTACCCGGTTATAAAAACATTTGATGTCAGAGTTAAGCTCAAGTTGTTGGTATAAAAATGACCGATCGATGACATCATGATTATCCATTCTACATTTCATCACCACAGGAGTATTTTGATGTTCAGGAGGTGACCTATGAATATCAAGGTCGTTTTTCAAAACCTAAAAAAATCTGAAGCCCTCGAGCATGTGGTGACTCAAAAGCTCATTCACACACTTGAGAAGTTTCCTCGCTACGGCAAAGCCAGCGCCTCTGTCTATGTGTCCATGGATAATTCTCCAAGGCACGCAGGAGCTGATGTCTTTTCGGTGAAGCTTGTCATGACAGCGAGACATGAGAACCCGGTTGTTCTAAAAAAACTTGGGGCCAATCCGTACGAAGCTTTGGCGATTCTGAATGATCGTCTCCAAGATGTGCTCAACCAAAATGGAGATCGCCTCAGGCAATCACTCCGTCAGGATCAGCGGGCGCGGCGGCGCTTCGAAAAGTGGGGAGGGCCTGACCGCGCAGCTGCTTAAATATCGGGCAATCATCAATTTAGCCGAAGAGATCGATTTGATATCTTGATCTTTAGAGGAGGTAATATAGAGGGAAGGTCCGACCTTCCCTTTACTTTTGTGAAAAGTCTTGTTTTCAAAAGCCCTCCACTCGTGCATAGTCGGCCGGATGGAACAAACACTACTTTTCCCTTTTGCAGAGTACTGGTGGTTTTACGCCGCTTTTATGGTTTTCGTTTTTGCCATGTTGGCACTGGATCTTGGAGTCTTCCACAAAGAAGCTCACGAAGTTTCCTTCAAAGAAAGCGCCATCTGGTCCGTTGTTTGGGTGACTTTGGCACTCATTTTCAACGTGATTCTCTATTGGTATGCTTCGACAAAGTTCGCCCCGGATGTGGCGAAACAGGTGGGACTTGAGTTTCTGACCGGCTATGTGATTGAGAAATCACTCTCGGTGGATAATATTTTCGTCTTTGTGGTGGTCTTTGGATTTTTCGCGATTCCGCCTAAATATCAGCACCGTGTTCTGTTCTATGGAATCTTAGGGGCTTTGATTTTCCGTGCTATTTTTATCGGGATTGGCTCTGTGTTAATGCAATACCATATGGTGGTTTTGATTTTTGGCGCGTTCTTGATCATTACAGGGATCAAGATGATGTTTCAGCCAGAAAAACAGATGGATCCTTCTAAGAATGTCGTGATCCGAACACTGAAGAAGTACATCCCTGTGACCCCTGGATTCCATGACCAGAACTTCTTTGTTCGCTTGAATGGCGTCTTGCATGCGACACCTCTGTTCGTAGCGTTGGTGTTTGTTGAATTCACCGACATTATCTTTGCGGTTGATTCCGTTCCTGCCATTTTTGCGATCACCAAAGAGCCCATGCTCGTGTTCACTTCGAACATTTTCGCGATTCTCGGTTTGAGAGCTCTCTATTTTATGTTGGCAGGAGTCGTCGATAAGTTCTACTTGCTCAAGTACGGCTTGGCAGTAGTCCTCATTTTCGTAGGTCTGAAAATGGTCTACTTGAACGATGCTTTTGGTGGGAAGTTCCCAATTTCTTGGAGCTTGATCATCATTGCAACTTGTATCGGCACTTCCGTGGTGGCTTCTCTGCTGTTCCCACAGAAGAAGGATCAAGCGTAACCATTTGTTTGGAAGATAGAAACTGAATCAA
Source organism: Pseudobdellovibrionaceae bacterium (assembly GCA_046315835.1). Taxonomy (GTDB): domain Bacteria; phylum Bdellovibrionota; class Bdellovibrionia; order Bdellovibrionales; family Bdellovibrionaceae; genus JAJTIC01. The sequence continues at coordinate 7,749 of JBKCXY010000282.1, forward strand.
AATCCTGTCCCTGGTCTCTGCTACCGCCTCAATGGAGCCAACATTTCATTATGAAATCTGGGTGTTCGTTGGTGATTTCTGTTTCTTGTAAAACAAGAAACAGAAATTCCGTCCGATTTCCCTTTTTTCTCTAGAGAGTTAGGTAGTTAGAGGACGGCGTTCTGCTGAAGGGACAGTATTTTGAGTCAGTTTTTGATTTTCTTAGATTTAAAATGAAGGGCTCGGTCTGCTTGCAGCTGATAGCGAAAAAAATCGATATCTAAATACTTCATACCAAGCCCATGCCTGTTTACGGTCATGTGTAAAATTGACCTTATGTAGCTCTGCTGCTGCTGTTGACTAAGCCTTCCAAAAAAGTTGGAAATATCAATCATCAAGTTGTGAAGGCGGTCACCAACTATGTTTGAAACCTGAAAGTCATTTTTAAAATTCTTTAATATATGCTTTATGGGCCTTCTTGAAATCTCACGCTCTAAGTATGCAATTCGATCGGATATGTTTGGGAAAAAAATTTCAATCCAAAACTTGAACGCTGAAAGTGCATAAAGTTCTCTATTATCAATGCCGTACTCCAAAGTAGTGACAAAAATTTGAGAATCAATACAAGAAATCTCTTCAAATAACTTCAATCCTTTTTGGTCAATATAGCGACGCTCTTCAGGTTGATAGTAGCCCAAGCACAAATCATCGATAACTTGCCTGTTCCAGAGCCGAATCAGCTCAGCTTCAAGCTCAGAGTTAACAGCTCTCTTTTGTCGTTCATTCAAACCTATAACTC
>JBKCXY010000283.1:0-5279 GCA_046315835.1 Pseudobdellovibrionaceae bacterium
TTTCATGACTGGCTCCAATTAAAGTGTAGCTATTAAACAGCTACGATTTACTTCAGCAATTGTAATGCCAGAATAGCGAATAGGAAGAATTAAGTCCGATTCGTCCAAGTATAGACGAATCCATCGCAGCTTAAACTCTGAGTCTACCGATTGGATGCCGCTTGCGCGAAGCTACCTACAAAGAGGCAAGATCTGCCGACAATAATTGTTCCCTGTCTACTTTATATCCAGTCTCGAATTGAGATCACCTCAATAAATCAGAGGCTTAGCCGCGATTCCTTGTTAATTTTTAGAACCTGCCCTAGCACAGATCTTGGAATGCTCAGAACGTATGTTGAAAAAATGGCACTTTCCTTATTCCTTATTGATCTTCTCGATAGTGACCGTGCTGTGTGGTGCGGAAGTCCTATATGCTCGGAACTCTTCTGGCACTTCCAAAAAGAACAGCCCCTCTCGAAATTCCCAGCTGCAGTCCTCGGGCTCTTCACTGGCCTGGTCCTTGTCCATGGGCGGCTACCGATCAGAGGATGAATTGAATCAGTCCACTTCATTTGATTTGAGTGCGAGACTTGACTACAAGCATGAATTGAATTCTCTGACGAGAATCCATGTAAAACCGGCCTTCACCTACTCTTCCGGATACTCGCAGACCCAAAGCCAGAAGGAAGCTTCATCTTCGGACTGGACGATCAAAAAAGCAGAGTTTGCAGTGACTCCAGGTTTGGGTGTTGAGCTTTCAAGTGGTGCCCTCAATCAGCGGGAAATTCATTCTGCTTTGCTCTGGAAAGACCAAGCTCTACCAGCCCTCCAGGTTAGCTGGAGGTCTCAATCAGTGGCGGGATGGCGCTTCAGATCCCACGTGCAAGGTGCCATTGCCACGAGTTCAAGCCTTTCAACCAACACCACTGACAAAGAAAAGACGCCGACTTTTGAGTCGTATGGAGTAGGCGTAAACTACCAAGGCCCGGCACTTTCTTCGGAAACAAGGATTTCTGCTTTTGCTTTTTCAAATCTTCCCCAATCTGTAGCCACGGCGGCCGCAACTTTGGGAAATACGGTCACAACAACCAACGGAACTGATTATCGCTTCAATCAAGAATACAAAGGGATCGAGCTACAACAGAGATGGACAATGTATCTCTCAAGAGGTCTGAATTATGAACTTCGAGGTAGCTTTATTTCTAACCAAAAAAGTACGAAAGGGCTGAATCAAGCTTTTGAAATTGAAAATCGTTTGGCTTTAAACTCAGGTCAGCAGATATGGACTCCCGTATATAGGTATTTTGAAATTCAGCCTGATGCCACCGTAGCTTCCTATAATTCTTCTCGATTTGAAACCAACCGTACAGGTTATCAAGCGGGCCTCAACTTTCAACTAGAGAAACTCTTTCAGCTGAGCTTACTCTCCGGAGAGCGTGATGTTTTGTTTGAATCCCCTTCACAGAAGCGCGAAAGAACCCTCTCCCTCGAATTGGAGACCAATCATGACATTTTCTAATTGGGCCCAACTATTGTTGCTCACACAGTTTGCATTGATTGGGTGTAGCCTGCCGAAACCTGAATCAAAGGATCGTGGACAGCAAGCGACATTCTTTGCAGACCGATCAAATGCAAAGTTCATCGAGACCAAATGGAACAACAAAGTTTCTGTTCCTGAGTCCAAAGTGATTAATTTCAGCGCCTGCCTGAAGGATCTCCAGTTTTCAAAGCCCGTGATCAATCATTTGATGTATGCACGCTCCGAGTCTAAAGAAGTAAAAATCTCAACGGATGCTCAGGGCTGCCTGACTTGGTCAGAAAATATTGGCTACAATCACTTGGCCAATGCGAAGTATGTTCGTATCGACCGAGAATTGATTGCTGAAGGCTTTCAAAAGGGACAAGTGATCCTGTCTTTTGCGATTAATCCTTGGGAAGATGTAGCTCACTCCTTGATCGATACTGATGCGTCGAAGTTCAATGAAATGGTGTCTGCTCAAGATTCCATGAAGGCACTCATGGCGGAGAGCCAGGGGGCTCTTTGGATTGATGATCTGCGCTTGAATGTTGATGAAAAACAGATTGGTAAACTGCTGATTGAAATCAGAACGATTCCGATGATGAAAGTACAAAAGTCCACGGGTCTCAAAGTCAACGAGCCTCTAGCTAAAGGTCAATTCACAACAGAGACTTTCTTGATTCACCAAGGTATTGAGAATGGCAAAGAGTTTCGTCGCCTGATCACACAGCCCGTAAATAGTGAAGGTGAAATCATCAACGGTGGTCTCTATATCGAAGCACCTATTGCTTTAGACAAGCTCTGCACAGAAGGACAGGTTCAATTAGGGCTTAAAGTACAAGTGAAAAATGCAGAGGAGCTCAAAATGAAACCTTTTGAAGGGGTTTTCTTTATTGGCCGCTGCTCTCAGATCATCGGATCGTTCTTTGCGCGTGTAAAAAATGAAACTGTTAAGCGCGAAGGCGACTTCAAACTTGAAAATTATTTGACTGACAACAAAGCCTCGGAAATGACAGCGCCTGACTCCCCCCAGCCCGGCACGGATTCCTATCAACCCGCAAGAATCGAAATTGGTCGTTTGATAATCGTGAACAAAGGTTTCACTGATCACCGGACTTTCCGCCGAGAGCGCTTACTAAACATCTCGGCTTGCTTGAGATCAGGTCTCGATGGTCGATTTATACGTGCTCAGACCCTGGAAATAACGAAGCTTAATGGTAAATTTGAGAGAGTCACAACGAACAACGACGGATGTGTGAGCTGGGATGACTCGCTAGAGTTTAACTACTTTGCTCGTGAGTGCTGGATAAAACAAAGAATTGCGATCAAGAATCAAAACTTGAGTATCAATCAAGAGATTGAAGTCAATGTGAATCCTTGGGCGCAGAGTGAAACTTTTGCTCGCGATACACGCTTCTTGGACTCAGAAGGAAAGAAAGCCTTGTGTGCAAAGGGGGAGAACGAACTGGTCCTTCAGCGCTATGATTTTGACAAGCTCTATTTCTCTTATGAACTGGACAATTTCTTGAATCTGAAGATGAAGAAAACCGGCGAGTTAAAGTTGGGTATCCGTGTGAAGCGCCCCTCCCTGACCGACCCTGGTGTTTACGCTGAAGAAAATGCACCTGCTGGTTCTTACCTGGTCCGTGGTGTTGTTGTTGACATGAGCGCCATGGATTTAAAAAACGTGGCGGGAAGAATTTATCACTCTTTCGAGAAAGTGTTCTACATCCAAGGGAATGGGACAATCGCTTCTCAGATCGAGCTTGCGACCGCCAATATTAAAGCCATCGGTAACACCAACCAGATTATTTTTGAAATCAAACCTCTGAGAGAAGGCGCGAAAGCTGAGCTTGAACAAAATCCAAACCTCGATCCTGAAACTTTGGTGGATACGACCTCTATTCTAAAAAATGTCGCTTATCGAGGGCCTCTTTTGATGATGTCGAATAACGAGGGTGGAACGCTCGAGCCCATCTACTTGAACAAAGGCGAATCCCTCGTGAAAAGAATCATGATTCAAAAGACCGTGGAGGACAAGAATAATGCAGCTCGCTTAAAAAGAATTGCTGATAAAGCGCAATTTGTTCGCGGGCAGTCCTTAGTGATTTTCAATCTCAATGATGGAAAGCAAACTGAGTCTTTCAGGAAATCTCTGATGGACCCTTCTTTCTGGAGACCTGAGTCTGCAGAAAGAAAAATTCGCGATCATGGAATCATGCCCACAGCGCAGCTGACTCAATTCTTGCGTTCAGGCCAAATGAGCAAAGATCTCGCAAAAAGAATTTGTGCTTACTGGTTCAATGATTTTCTTGCTCGCCCGACAAAAAAAGCGCCGAATGGTATTATCCCCGATACGATCGCTCACAGCTGGCAATTGACGAATCGTTGTCAGAGCACTGTGGAGCGCAGAGGGCCCGAGCATTTCTTCGCTATTGAATTCCATAACTTTGTTCAAAATCCGACAATCGCCTTAGACAGCGATGGCCGACAAAAAGTTCAGTCTTATGCGAAGGACCTCATGATCAACCAGGGATTTGGATATAACCGAGGTTATAATGAATCCCTCACTAAAAACCTGAGTGCCGATGCGGGGCTCTCAGTTAAAGTCCCTGAGATCTTTTTTATCAGTCCCTCATTAGGCACTCGTGTCTCAATTCAAAAAAGCTGGGCACAGAACTCAGGTGCCGGGGCACAAGTGTCTTTCAATTCAGGTGTCTCTGGAACTCTGGAACGTTTAAAGTTTCAGATCCAAACTTCAGGCTCAGAGAAATGTGCCTTGATTCGCCTCCAGACAGATCTTTATGTAGGCCGGAAAGCGATTCTCCCCAACATGATGTCCGAGTCGCTGAGTCCGGAAGAAAAGCTCAGATTAGCACGAGTGGGGTTATTCATCTGTGAGGGTGCCCCACAAACAAGACCACAGACTTTTGAGGAGAGTTTCTTTATCTTTAATCAAAGACCTCAGATGACTCAGGTGATCGACCCCGCAGCAGACAACGCACGTCCTTTCTTCTTTTCTCTCCGCGGGCTCAAAGATGCCAAGTCTTTCTTGGCCTTTTTGCAGACTCAGTATTCAATTCCTGGTGAGCCAGACGGTTCTCTACAGATCAATGAAGCTCTCAAAGATCGTTTAGAGCACGTTTTCCTGCAGGGGGCCCCCTCGTCCCCAGGAAGAATTGTTACTGACCGCTAGGAAATTAAAACTGACTCAAAATCCTGTCCCTTCAGCAGAACGCCGTCCTCTAAATACTCAACTTTGAAAAGAAAAATGGGAATCGGACGGAATTTCTGTTTCTTGCTTTGCAAGAAACAGAAATCACCAACGAACACGCTGATTTCATGGATATTTGTTGGATTCGTTGAGGCGGTAGCGAAGACCAGGGACAGTATTTTGAGTCAGTTTGTGGAAGACGGAATCTGGGTAGTCTCGTTCCTTGATTATGATCTCGGATACTTTGACAAGGTGGCAAAACGGGTTGAACCAGTAGACGATCCGTTTAAAATAAAAGTGTTACCTATGTCTCCGGAATAAAGTGTCACCCATGTCTCCGGAACGGACCAGTCACAGTGGCGAACTTGAAGTTGTCAGAGTAGCCAGGGTTACTGCCCACGATTACAGGAGGAAATAATGAGTCGCAAATCAAGATACGTTTTAAGCCCTGGTGAAGGCGTGAGAGAGCTTCGTTTGAAAAAAGGTTGGACGCAAAAAAATTCTTTCTGAAGTTACAGGAATGGCGGCTGCCAATATATCCAATATCGAAAGTGGTCGGTCTCATCT
>JBKCXY010000284.1:0-5440 GCA_046315835.1 Pseudobdellovibrionaceae bacterium
CCGCAAGCTCAAGCAAGGCACCAACACCCTCCGCGTCCTCCGCGGCAATATGGTCCGCATTTTAGTTCTCTAAAAAAGGCCCCTCGCGGGGCCTTTTTTGTTTCATCTTGAGACACCTCGACGAAGGTCTTTAGTTTTGAAGCTCTGCTCCGATATACTGAAGGACGACATCCGGCAGCACCGCAGAGAAGGAGCATCTTATGAAAATCACTGAGGTAAAAATATTTCCAGTGAATGAAGATCGCCTCAAAGCCTATGTATCCATCACCATCGATGATGCCTTTGTCGTCCGTGACCTGAAAGTAATTCAGGGCAACACAGGACTTTTTGTGGCCATGCCCAGTAAAAAGCGCAAAGATGGGCAATTCCGAGACATTGCTCACCCACTGAATCAGGAAACTCGGGACATGATCGAGAACGCTGTTTTCGATGCTTTTGAAAAAGAACTGAAATCCATGGGAGATAGCCTCACGAGTTTGAAGCGCCAAAAAGCGCCTTCAAGTTTCGGTGGGGATGATTACTAAAGAAGAATTTAAAACAAAGCCTGCTCACCAAAAACTTTGTTCATGAACTTCTTCCCACTGGAGACTTCGAAAGCCCGGGATTGCAACCCCCGGGCTTTAATTTTTGAATCCCACATAGAACTTACTGAAAACTGACTCAAAACCCTGTCCCTTCAGCAGAACGCCGTCCTCTGACTACCTCAGTGATCTCCTTCGCTGTTTCTTGGACCGCCATCAAGAACGCCACGTACTCATCGACCAGCTTTAAATTCTCGCGGGACATTTTCTTCGCGGTCTTATCATTCGTGATGAATTCAGTTAAGTCGGCAAACAAATTCTTAGATTTTGAAAGACCCAATCTTTTTTCGACAGCCGCCACCACATCAGGATGTGTGCCTCGAACATGTTCAGTGATCAATGCTCCCAACGCTCGGAAATCCTTGCGAGTGATGTTGATTCCACTTCTTCGGCAATGTTCTGGATTCGTGCTTGTGCTGAATTGCCAGTAATCCACCATGGAAGCTTCCTTCTCTGAGCGGTCTGTTGTTCCTGCTTCGCAACCGTCCACTTGCTCTAAAGTTTTATCTTTGAGCTCTCCGCCTAACATCACATGCACTTTCTCTTGGCCCGAGTGAAATGCACCGAGCAAAGTCACTTCCAAGTGAGCTTCATCCCAATTGTGTCTTGTCATATTCGACATCAAATGACGATTTTGTTCAGCAATGTACACTGCCAAAAAGTCCCCCGCCACAGCTTGTCCGGGTTTAGAAATTTTCTTTGTTCCCGAAGTATCACTGTTCAAGAGCGTCGAAAGCACTAAGCGATAGAAATCACCAATATCCTGAGGCTCGCTCAACACGTAATCTTCAAGAATCGTGAGGTAATGTTTGTAACTTGCATCCAAAGCCAGTCGGTCATGGGATTCTGCGTAGCTGCGGCCCGTGCGCTCATCATTGGCAACACTGCCAGTGCCATAATTCACGTTGTAAGTGATGTTATTTTCATCAAGGCTCACCGCCACTCCACCACCGCTGACCATAGATAAATAGATACTCAGATCAAAGCGTCCACGCCCGTATCCGGCATCGGCAATCGCCTGAGGAAGATCATAGAAGGTGATGCTCGGGTAATCTTTGCGAAGTTGATCAGCCAGAGCGCGCAAGTTTTCGACACTGCCAGCCCCGGCCATCACTCGACGAGAAATTTTTGAATCGACGAGTTTCAATCGCTCAACCACCTCTTTGCCCGTGGCCACACGAAATCCATTCACAGCTTTCGCATCCAATTCAGGCTTAATCACATTTTGCATCAGCGACAAAAAAGTCTGACCTTTGTAATCGCTGACTGCAATGACCTCATTGTACTTAAGTAGATTGCGAGCAAAACTTGCTTGCGATGTTAAAGAAACAATCAAAACTAAAGATAATGAACGCAGTTTCATAAAAGCTCCTCGGTGAATGAAGCTCTTATACACCCCTAAGGAGACCTTTTAAAATACATGATAAACTGTTTATTATTTGTTTTAAGTATAATAGATTGAACCCCTAGAAACTCAAAAACTGACTCAAAACCCTGTCCCTTCAGCAGAACGCCGTCCTCTGACTACCTCACCCTCTAGAGAAAAAAAGGAAATCGGACGGAATTTCTGTTTCTTGTTTTACAAGAAACAGAAATCACCAACGAACACGCAGATTTCATAAGGACATGTGGGCTCCATTGAGCCGGTCGCCGCGAGCAGGGACAGGATTTTGAGTCAGTTTCAGAAACTTGGGAGGTGCTATCGCCAAAGCCTCGAGAATCCAACGGCAAATGATCTTTGAAGGGCTGTATTGGTGGCCTTGCCCAGCAGAGTTTGATCGGAATAGGTCACAAGAATCACTTCTTGATCTGATACCACCCAGCGTCCATAGACCCCTGCCGAAGTGACTCTCTTCTCACCTTGCTCGAACAGGCCTGGGTCAAAGCTCTGAGAAAGTGCTAATCCGAGCCCTCCTTGAGAGGATCTCACCCCTAGACTCCCATCGGCCAGCAACGCCAAGCCAGGATCCGCCTTCCCATACAGAGTCTCTCGAGCCAAACCATCACTCACAGAGAAGCTTCCAGAAACATCCCACCACCCGAACTGCCGAGCACTCAAGAGCCCCAGGCCCAGACGATAAAAGCCCTGCCCTGTGTAGAGACCCGAGTCTGAAACTTCTTGGTAAATGGATCTTCCCGTAGGAGCTGTCACCACAGCAAAAAATAAATCTGAAGAAGTGCCGTAACCCACACTCAATTTGAGATCCCCCAACTGGGAATCCCCATCGCGCCCATCCTGAAGGGTCACATAAGGGATTGAAAGACCCATCTGAAAATGAGGAGTTTGAAAAAGTTCATCTCCCTCTTGAGCCCATCGATAGGCTCCGTCGACCCGATTGGTCCAGAGCTGCGACCTCTGACGGGTCACTGTCCAAACCCCATCGCTTCCGGCGCGGTAAAGCTCTGTTCCTTGTGCTGATGAAAAACTGAATTTCGCCTTCTCAGTGCCGAGAAGAAGGGAAGGTGTTTGCGAAGAGGACAAGCAACAAGATCCAGCCCACGCCACTGATGAAGCAAAGAACAAACTACAAAAAGAGATTTTCAACATATTCATGCTCTTGTCCCTGCTCGCGCCAACGAATTTGAATCTGCCAATCCTTATCCATCAGAAAGAAAACCCGACTGATGCGAAATATTCCGGGCCCCAATGCCTCGATAGCTACTGGCGAAGATCCATGCCCCATGCTGGGCATCCAAAGTCTCACTGAGATCAGTTCCACATCAGTAGCCAACACACCCGGCCCTGAAAGAAAATTTAAATAGAACGCTGAATCCGCACGAACCGCAGGAACTTTTTGAAAAGTGATGACCGGGCAAGCAGAGACTGCAAACTGGCAGCTGCTATTGGGTTTTTCGGCAGGATTCTGTGTCTGATCAGAAAAGCCCGATTGAATGTCGGGGCGAGCACAGGCCAACAACACCAGCACTGAAAACAAAATGAAAGAGATTTTCATAGAGTCCCTCGTACTCCCCTGAATGCGGGGAGTAAAGGGTTTTTTCCCTCGACCGTCCTCTGATCCTTCGGTTATTTTTCAATGCCAAAGGAGTCCACAATGAAAAATCTCTTCGTCATCGCTCTTAGTTTGTTCTCTCTTCAAGTTTTTGCTCATGATCATCACACCAAGAATTATTGCTCCCAAGCGGCGCAACCTGTTTGCGCTCATTTAGGCTACGACGGTGAGATCACTTCGGAAGCAGCTGGTGAGTTTGTATTTCACGTTGTCTCTGCTGGTGCTGATCGAATGAAGGACCTCACCATTGATCTTTGGATGGACATGGGCGATGGACATGGTCATGGCTCTGCTCCCGTAACAATCACTCAGTTTGGCCCCGGAAAGTACAAAGTCTCCGATGCTTGGTTTGTGATGCCTGGACAGTGGCTTGTACGAAGCACCTTCACAATCGATGGTGTTGCTCACGTAATTGCCATTCCTTTGAACATCAAGCAGTAGTTTCGCATCGTGTTGACGGCTTCAGGGGCTTGCCTCTGAAGCCAAATTTACTTAATTTACATTGGTTCTGATGGGGTATCGCCAAGTTGGTAAGGCATCAGATTTTGATTCTGACATTCGTAGGTTCAAGTCCTGCTACCCCATCCAATTTTCCTTCCGAAAAATCAGCACCTAAAAAAACAAAAGTAAAACCAGATACCTGGTTAATTTGATTAGAGAAAGTGAATGCAGGCTGCATTTCACAGAATGTCGGTGCATTTCCGATTTTGGTAGCATGGTGGTAGCACGTTGGTAGCACGCCAAAAGCGATCCGCCCCCTCTCAAAAGTAAGCCCACAGAAGTCTATTTCTACTATTCCAGCCGACGCGGCTGGAGGAGGCTGAGAGATTCAGGCAACCTGCTAAATAAAACGATTAGCCATCTGACAGAACCTTCGAGAAGTCAGAAGTGAAAAACTCTGTCTTCTCGAAGGGGTCCGTCGGCTCACCAATAATCCGGCGCTCCGACAGATCTTTAAGAATCCCGAACGGCACACAGAATCGCTCAAAGAAGCGAATATTCAGACAACGGATCATCTGTTCGCCTGGATCGAAAAATGAATCTAAGGACTCATCGTCGGACTTTGGTTCTGGCGCCGATGCTTTCCTTTCCCCGAAAACACTTTCGAAAAGCTGCTTCGCCGCAATTGTCGAAGTCGGCCAGTACATCAACCGCTCGATCAGATGCGGTGCCGATTCTTGAATGAAATCAAAATCGGGATAGCGATCCTGAAATCCCCAGTTCCACCGAAACATTCCCATTTCAAATAGGTCCCGATAAAGCTCGTGGCAAGAATCACTTTCGAGCGACGCACGACCTTTCGGAGAAAGCTGAATGGCGCCTTTGAATTTTCGCACATACTTCGATTCAGCAAGTAAGCTGTGAATTCGCGTGACTTCAGGACACTCAAATTCTCGCGTCGGTCGAAATCGTAAATCCTCCGGCGTGCTCAAGTGCTCATCCCAGAATATCTGAACAAAGTTTCGCCCGAGGAAGCCCTTCTCGGTAATCTTGATTCCTTTTTCCGTTCCGGCATGACTCAAGAAAAAAAGAGCCTGCTTAACGATGGGGATCGAACGAATTCGCTTTTCAGCGGCGACAATGTCCGATACCGCGACCACACTTGATGGTATGACTCGAACACGCTGATTTGTCGGAAAGTTGATAATCTTAGCCATAGCGGTTCTCCTCACTCGATGGTGGAAATTTATCCAAAGTTCAAAAATATCATAAACTTAGCAGACGAAGTCTGTAGTTAAAAAAGCTTCTAAACCCGAAGGCTCGCTTCTGCAAGAGTTTTGCGAGATTGTTATAGCCTTCAGTTCTTGCATTGGTTGTACGGTTGTTAAAGAAGTTGAGGATTTCATT
>JBKCXY010000285.1:0-25267 GCA_046315835.1 Pseudobdellovibrionaceae bacterium
ACTTAGCATCGTATTTATAATTCATCTTACCAATTGAAGTGGCCTTCGACTTCACTTGGCCATTGGCAAGGTACTCGTAGTCATATCTCTCATTGTTGCGACGAATGGAAATCGGCTTGCCGAAGCTATCGTGGTAAGTCACATCGGTGACATTATTGTTCACTTTACTCTGAACGCGCTGAAGGAAAACCTGGCCATCAGATCTTTTTGCGTACCAGAACTCATGACGGCTTTCGTTCGTCACTTCTTTGCCACAGGTCTTTTTCACTGTTGACCAGTAGTTCATGCGAGGATCTTTTTCAGAGAACTCGTACTTATAGTTTTCAATGCATTTTTCACGATCAGTGAAGGCCACAACCCAGTCATTCTTTTTGTCATACGTGAGCTGAATAGCTGTTTTGTCAGGGAAGGTTGCTCTCGTCATATTGTGAGCATCATCGTAATCATAGGTGTATTGATTTCCCCATGAGTTTTTCACTGACGCTAGATCATCGAGGTTTGAGAACTTGTAATCGACGCTCAAATTATTGGGGCCTACCACGCGCTGAACTTTTCCGTTGTTATAGTATTTAAAATTCAACTTTCTTCCATTATTGTCCGCAACTTCATTGAGCTTATTTTTGTCATATGAAAATCGTAAGAAGTTTCCGTTCTTATCATACATGTGGGTGAGGCGCCCATTTTGATCAAATCTCATTGAGCTTCCATCAGGTAGATTTCTTGTATAGATGCCTTTTGCGAAACTAATGCTTTCAACTTCTTTCCCGTTGGCAAAAAAGTTTGTTCCTTCTTTCACGGGCATTTGTACTTTGTATGATAAGGCAAACTTGGCTCGAAGATCGTGATCATTGACCATGTCTTCGGCAAGAGAGGCCAGGGTTTTATCATCGACCTTTTTAGCTGAGCGAACTTTGGCAATAATTTGCTGAATGGTGCGATCGATATCTTTGCGACCAAATTCACGAGGCGTGTAAAAGATCTCCTGACCAGCGCCACACTCCGTGAACTTAATATTTCCCTCTGCAGTGAAGGAAAGGTTAGATTCAAAATCAGAACACCATCCAAATCCAAAAATACCATCGTGAAGTGACTTAGAATTGTAAGTTCTTACAACTTTGAGATCATATCCAGTGCCAGGAACTTCGAGATCGACCCAGGTATTTGCAAAGTTACCATTGCGCATGTCCACGAGCGCATGAGCGCTGAAGCTAGTGGTTGCGAGAGCTAGAATTAAGAGAAGAGCCTTCATCCATGAACCTCTTTTGTTATACCTTGATCTTAACAACTTTTCGAATGACTAATCCACCGATAATTTGCAGAGCTAACATCATGAAAAGCAGGAACAGTCCCAAGGTCGTACCAAACATGGGCTTCATATAGTTGGGATCCACAACAGAGAAGAGCACGATCAATGCGAACGGGACTAAGGTCACAATAATACCCTGCATAATACCCTGAGCAGTCATTGCTTGAATCTTTTTTTCGATCTTTTGTCTTTCTCGGATGGTCAGAACGATAGTTTCAAAAGTTTCCGCAAGATTACCACCCGTTTCTTTGAGGATGTTAATTCCAGTCACAAACATTTGGACGTCCTGCATAGGAATACGGTCGCCGAGTTCAATCAGGGCTTCTTCAAGACTTCGGCCCAGGCGCATTTGCGAAAGAACTAAAGAAAATTCCTGTGAAATGGGCGGTCCTAAATTGTCGACCACTCTTTCCATAGCTTGAGGTACTGTCAGACCTGATTTGACTCCGTTGGCCATGATTGTGAGTCCATCCACCATTTGATCCACAAACTTTGCAGAGCGCTTCTCATAAAGTGCTTTTACCAAAAGGGGTGGTAGATTGAGACCTGCCACAGTGAAGGCCGCGCCCACGAACAAACCAAACCATACATTCGGTAGCAAGAGGAGAAAGAAGACTGTTCCCAAGCCAAAACTGAGGAGCAAAAGGATGATCATAACTTTCTTCTGATCAACCTCCACAAACATTAAATCCAAGTAGCGCGAGACCTCATCTCTTTTGGCAGTGAACTTTTCTTGCAGTCGATTGATGATCTTATCTGCGTTCAAATAGATAATCAGAAAAACACAGAAGGCCACCAGAGGAATCATGATCCATTCATTGTAAAGAAGTGAAATCATGAACCACTTCCTGTTTTCTTAATGTTCATTCCAGGTGGCATCATGTTCGGTAAAACACCAGATTTTGCTGCTGTAGAGGTTGGACCCGTCTTAGTTGCCTGTGGGTCATTCGAAAAAAGCTCTCGAGGAATGACCACGCCTTTTGCATCGAGTTCTTCAATGAAAGTTGGGATCATACCCATGGCCTGGAATGTTCCAATGATTTTACGATTTTTATCAAAGCCAGTTTCCTTGAATCGGAAAATTTCTTGAAGAGTGACCGTGTCACCTTGCATTCCACAGACTTCAGTGATGCTTGTGACCTTTCTGGATCCATCCGAGAGACGCTGGATCTGAATAATCAAATTCACTGCACTTGAAATTTGTTCCCGAATGGCTCTTGCGGGAAGCTCCATGCCTGACATCATACAGAGTGTCTCTAATCGACCAATACATTCCCGAGGGGAGTTCGCATGAGTCGTCGTCATAGAGCCGTCATGACCCGTGTTCATGGCCTGAAGCATATCTAAGGCTGCACCGTCACGCGTTTCCCCAACGATGATGCGATCTGGTCTCATTCGAAGCGCATTTCTGACCAGGTCGCGAATCGTGATAGCACCAGAGCCCTCCATATTTGAAGGACGAGTTTCTAATCGCACCACATGTTCCTGATTCAATTGCAGTTCGGCAGCATCTTCCACAGTCACCACACGTTCATGACTAGGAATAAAGCTTGAGAGCATATTCAAGAGTGAAGTTTTACCGGAACCGGTACCACCACTGACAACCACATTGAGCCCGTTCTCCACACAGATGCGTAAGAAATCAATCATGGGCTTTGTGATAGAACCAAATTCAATATACTTTTCAGGATTGATCCCGCCTTTTTTGAACTTACGAATGGTCACTGCAGGACCATCAATCGACAATGGTTCAATCACTGCATTCACACGGGAACCATCTTTCAGCCGTGCATCCACATAAGGAGTCTTTTCATCAATACGACGCCCCAGGGGAGTGACGATTCTTTCGATGACGTTTCTCAGGTGCATATTGCTTGTGAATGTCACAGGACTGAGTTGGATTTTACCGCTCTTTTCGATAAAGATTTTTTTGTATCCATTCACCATAATTTCAGTGACGGCAGGATCCGCTAGCAAGTCCTCAAGAGGACCAAGACCAAGAGCTTCTTCGAGAACTTCTTTGATAATCTTAGAACGCTCTTCCCTGGCTGTTCCCGGAGCTTCACGGTCAACAATTTGGGTGATGACTTGAAGAGTCTTCTGTTTGAGCGCTGTTTCCTTGGCGGGGTCATTGTTCGTTTCAGTGACTCCCTTTTTTAAATCCATCGCTTTGATGAGCTCGTTATGTATTTTGATTTTCAATGCTGTTCGTGCATCTGACACATCACTGGATGGTTGAGAAGAACTATTGCCGCCTGTATTCAATGAAGCAGCTGGTGCAGATTGAGGGCGGCTCAAAGCTTTGAGCTTTTGCAGGGTACCGCCGGTGATCTTACGTACGACTTCAGTGTAGGCACTGGTGATAGGGTTCTTATTCCCACCAAGAACAAATGGGTAACCCCGCTGGAGAGCTGCGGCTGTTGTGACATCATCTTGAGGAATCATTCCCAGGATGGGTAATCGCAGGGACTGTGAAATAGCCTGAGGGGACACGGATCCCGGTGTGGCTTTATTCACAATCAGTTGAAACATTTCCATGGGATAGGTGGCCGTTAAAAGATCTCCAATCAAACGCTGTGTTTGATTGAGGACGAGAACCTCAGGAACAGTTACAACCATGAGCGCGGTGGCTTGGTTCAGTAGAACTTTTTGAAAATCACCGAGATCATTTCCGAGATCGACCACAATGTATTTGTAATTTCGGCTGAGAAATTCGAGCTGTTTAAGAAACAGCTCGCTGTTCACTGAAAGAGTTTCTTCAGGCCCACGAACGGCCCCGATGTAAGCTAAGCCCGAGGGATGTTGAGTCACGATCTGTGGAAGTGCTTGTGGACTAAGAGCCCCTGGAAACAAAGCCACTTCAGAGATTGTCTTGGTGGGCCGTAGTCCAAGGATTACGTTCTGATCTCCACACGACCGAGAGTCAGCATCGATCAGAAGAACAGGGGATTTCAGCTCTAACATCAAAGACGCCGCAAAATTGGCTGCAAAGACGGATTTGCCCACCCCGCCTTTACCACCCATGACCGCGATCAAATGACATTGCTGATGAATCACCATTCTAGTCTCTCAATCTAAATTTCTTCTTGATCTTCTCAGAGCCAGCCGAGGCCGAGCTCTTAATGATCGGAGTTATGAAAACAACAAACTGACTTTGATTCCGTTGAAAGTCCTTCGATGCATGCAGCTTCAAAATCGGATTGTTCGGTAAGTTTTTAGGATCATTGTAAACAGTGGAAGCGTTGCTCCGGATCAATCCCCCGATAGCCGCACTTTGCCCTGATCGCACTGTCAAAGCTGTATTAATGGTATTCTTTGAGATCAAGGGACCTTGCGATGTATTTCCAGTCAGTGCCAGGATTTCAAAAGCGATATCGAGATTAATAGAGTCCGATCGTTCACTGACAATTGTCGGAGTGATAGTCGAGAACAAACCAATATCAACAAGTTGAGTATTGGTACCATTGGCATCAGTATTTTTGATTGGAATTTTAGAACCCGCATTGATGGTTCCCTTTCGACCATCTTGGACGATCAAACTCGAACTTTCTAAGACGCGTGCATGTCCGTGGTTCTTAGCCCAGTTCAGCTTTGGTAATAGATTACTGATGGTTCCTGAAATTGTGGAAGTCACTCCGCCTGGTGTGTCCGAGCCAGATTGAAAACTCAGTGAAGAACCATCCTCAATGGCCGGTGTGAATTGAAAATTAAAGCCGCGAGCATAATCCTTTTTCAATTCAACGTAATGCATGACGATTTGAACAATTTTAGAAGGAGGAGCTGGTGCTGTTGGTTTCACTTGCAAAAGATTGATCACGCCATCATTTGCTGGGCGACGACGCTTAATTTTTCCTTCGGCTTCAGCAAATTCAATGTGCACATCAGGCACATAGGTTTTAGCAATAATTTCAGCTCTGTCTTTTTCATCTTGGCTGCTCGCCCAACCTTGGAGGACGAACTTATCATTCACTGCTCGAACTTCAATCTCTGGGTTATTGATATCCCTGGAAATGAATTCTGCGATCTTTTTTTGTGCTAAAGGAGAAAGAGTCACTAAAGAGTCTGCTTGGTCCTTGAATTGGCCGACAACTGAAGATATTCGATTGAGATCTCTCGGAAGAAGAACTTGTCCGTCGATGATGACGCGATTGTTGACGACTCGAATCTGGATGCCCTCGATATCTCCCAAGAGAGATTGCATTTCCCTCACGACGGCATCTAACTTCGATTTTTTAACATCGAGACGAAACTCAGAAATAATCTTTCCAGCCTTGTCGTGAACGGTGAGGGTGGCAATTCCTTCTTTCAAGGGTGTAAATCTGAGTGTATTGATTTCTTTCGAATAAGAAGCACTGGCGACCTTCCTGAAGTCACCTTTGAAAGAAATGAACTCAGGCATCGCAGGGAGCTTTTCATCGTATTCAATTCCCAATGTCAAAGTAATGAACTTGCGAGGGCGTGTGGGCTTTGAATCTTCTTCTTCACTCAAGTCCTGAGCATAAGCTCTGAGCGGCGAAACGAGCGGTGCCATTGCCAACATAAAGATGAGCAAAAAGAACATGAAATTCTTCTTTTGCTTTGTCATATTTCCCCCTCGTTTCCTCTTCCCCAAATCCCAATTTATCTCAACTACAGAGTTCTAAACCCGTTTCTCTTTTGCGGTAACTGCGTTGGTCTCTGCTGTTGTGTCGGCGCTACGGGTTGTGGTGCAATCACTGGTGGAGTCATTGGTGCAACTGAAGGTGCGCTCTCCACAAAGGTTGATCGTCCCATCACAGTCTCTGAATTTGAGGCCGGCATTCTTGGTGGCACTTGACGATCATTAGGATTACGCAAAGTAAAGTAGATATTTCCTGGTGAAGTGGCCATCAAGTAAATCAGATCCTGAGCTTCCTTGGGGCTTGCCTCAATCGTCAGCGTTGTATACTTCGTATCTCCGGTGAGGGTGGTCTGAATAATATTTTTAGAGCTTGAGTCCATCTCAAATATTCTCGGAATGTTATTGACCACATTAACGCCGGTCGCGAGCACGACGACATCTTGCATGATGAGACTGACTTCACGCCGTTGATTCACTCCTCGCCCAGTATCTACGGCCGCGAAGATATCGACACGATCGCCAGGTCTAATGAGCTTAGCGACACCTCGAACTTCATCTACAGGTAGAGTCACGGCTCGCTTAGAAGGTGCGACTTGCAGAGCAATTCCAGTGTCAGGACCAGGTTGAAGTAGCTTCGTTTGTAAAATTTGTTCACCTTTTTTGATCGGTGTAGCCGCGACTTGTCCTACGGCCACATCAGTTTCTGAAACGGCTGCGGGCTCTAAAAAGTCCGCGGGTCTTTGAATCACTTCTAACATTGTATCGTCGATGGTTTGCATTTCACTGATGTCGACTTTAGCGATCACGACGTTCTTCATGGTGCCGTAGGTTTTGTCGTACTCAGCCTTCTTCTCTTGAGAATAGGAATAGAGCATGAATGCCGCAAAAAGCCCTGCGGCCAGTGATATCCATAATGTTCTCGACTCGTTGTTATTCATGCATCCCCCTAAGGATCCCCACACGCTGATGTCAGACAAATTCCATAGGCCACTCTAATCCAAACCGGGCTCACGCCTTCAAAATCGATCCTCTGGTTCGGACTGACTTGAGAATCAACAAGATTCCTCCCTGTCTGTCCCCCGGGAAGATCCTCATCTGTTGTCGCTGTCAGATCGGTAAAACGAATGGGTCGCTTAGTAGCTCTCCAAGTAGCATCTGTTGCCGAGCCACTGTCACCTTCAGACGCTTTTGCATGAAGACGAAGACCAACAGGTTTGTAATACGTCGTCACAAATGCCGCACTATTGTCTCGGAGATAGTTCAAATTCGATCTCTGCCTAAATGTTTCAAAGGCATAATTTCGTGAAGAAATCGAGTTGATGATTCCAGAGTGAATGACACCAAAGAAGCCCAGCGCAAAATTCACCATTAAAACGAAAGTCGTCAGAACAGGAAGGACTTCAATCATCGCAATACCTTTTTGAGAGTTTAACATCCGTTATCCTCCCAAGGTGTTTCGATAGCTCCATTTCGATTGAAAGTAGACCACTGAGTTCCTCGGAGATTCCAAATGGCTTGAACACGATCCTTAGAAAATTGAACACACTCTTCCATCGAGGGCTCACGGATCAGCATCGATACCACTCGGACACTAAAGCCATCACCGTCTTCGGATTCAATTCGACCAACAAAAGGTAAGCGAAGCTCTAGAAGACGAGCAAAAAGAGTTGTTCTCACACCTTGATTGATGGCCCGGGCAACAGAATCTGGATAGTCATTATTGAAATTCGAACCATTGCCAGAACGGATATCAACATCGGCGGCACTAGAGACTTCGAACCAGCCACCATTATAAAGAATATTGAGAGAACCAGAGGAAATCAGAGAATTGTATTTTGCACGCGCCAGCTGAGCCTGGGTCTCTGGACTGACATCTCCTGCGGACTGTGCACGAGAGGCAGCAAAGACGACATATTGTGTCGCTTGAAAGGCAACCAGCGAATAGCAGATCCCAAATACAATGGCTGACATTGAAAGACTCAAGGTCAATGCAAAGAGAAAGTCAGAGGTCAAAAATCCGCCTTGATTACTCAAGTGCTTCATTGTCCCTCCGGCTTCAGCGAAATATTTCTCGTCGTCCCATTGGGATGAAGACCGGCGACTCCACGGCAGGGTCTCCAAACTCCGCACTCCACCATCCCTTGCAAATTCTCCCAAGGCCCTTTGACAAGCTTAGGACCGAACTCCATATCCGTGAGCCGCTGATTGATAAGAAGAGTTATCAGTACCAGCACAGAGAAAAGTAGCACCATCTCTGTCACACCTTGGCCGCGTTGATTGCGAAGGAGGGTTCTCATGGCCACCACCCCTTCAAGGCAATGGCTGTGAGGTATCCAAATACAAGAGCCACGCTGTAAGGAATTTTGTGAAGAGCGTCCTCAGCAGGCTTCGTCTTCATAAAAATGAGTTTGAGATTAGTCACGAAAGACTTCAATTTTCCTTTTAAGATCACCATCAAAAGACCTAAGAGAGATCCCCAGATCAGTGAACTTAAAACGAGAATTAAAACTTGATTCCACATAAGAAACGGCGACAGTGCCATGACCAGCTTATAGTCGCCTCCGCCGAGAACTCGCGGAAGATAGAGGGGAAGACCAGCTAAGAACGCCACGGCCAGTGACATGGCTGCATTCAGTAAGCCACTGGAGCCTTCAGCAAAGAAAGCAGTGACAAAACCCACGATCAACAAAGCGACCGTTGTGTGATTCTTTACTTTTCTTTCTTGTAAGTCTTGCCAGACGGTAACTCCCGCACCGACAAAACCAAACCAATGTTTGTAATCAGCCAAAAAGGTACTGATCACTCGACCCACCTTTGTTTATTTCTTCCGTCGACTTTGAAGCCCTCACCGGTTGCGAGCTGTTTTTCGACTCGCGCACCGAGCTTGGGACCTGCCGTCTTAAACGCACTGGTCGGCCCTGTGATCAATGATCCCATCAAGAACATCACAAAAAGTGACACAAGCAAGATGTACTCAACTGTCATAGAGCCTCCCTAGGTTTAACTGCTAGCAAAGCGTTCTACTGTGTAGAAAACCCGCCCATTGTTCCTTCGATGTCAGACATACGAGCATTAATGGCATCAGTAATTCTTCCACGGAATGCGAATGCCAACGCGACCACGATCGCGATCAACAGAACGTATTCAGCTGTTCCCTGACCTGATTCGTCGGACCACAATGTTTTGAAAAAAGATTTCACTTTTTGCATGTTTCCCCCATTGCAATAGGTTGTTTTGGTTACACTTAACCAGTTCACCTATCGGTCTATTTTCAGATTTCCCTTAGACTTACGAAAGAGGGACTTTCAAATGGCAAAAAAATAGACAGGACTTTGGCCCTGTCGAACAATCAGATGAGAGGAGTGATGAAAAAAGTTTAGGCGATCAGTCTCATTATGAGACAAAGACATTCACGATAAAGAACACAACCACTGAGCAAACGAACAAAACATAAACTTGGCGAGGTAACATTTCTAATCTCCGATGCTAATTCTTCATGATGAAAATATCTGGATAATTGCGTCCCAATTCTTCTTGGTCCATTCCATAACCCACGACATAGCGGTCTTCAATGGTGCGTCCTACATAATCAGGTCGGATCGGAAGCTCTCGTCGAGCTGGCTTATCCAGCAAAGTGACGATTTTTAGTGATGCAGGAGAAGAAACCAACAAACGGTCGCGCAAAAACTTGAGAGTTCTTCCTGTATCAATGATTTCTTCAATGATCAGGACATGTTTCCCTGCAATATTCACAGAGATATCCTTGATGATTTTGATGGCTCCGCCTTTTTCTACGGCTTGGAGGTGAACAAAATCGATTTGCTGGGGCAAGTGCAGAGTGCGAGCAAGGTCAGCCAGAAAATGAATAGATCCCCGGAGCGGGCAGATCATGATGAGCTCTTTACCTTCGTAGTCATTCTCAATTTGCTTGGCGAGGTGCTTTATCATTTTCTGAATTTCATCTTGCGTGATGAAGGGGAGCATATCGTCTTTGATCAGGCCCATGACTTTAGTCCTTAAAGTTGAATTGTCGTTATTCCTGCCGCTTGCGCCATCTTAAGCAGGCGTAATGCTTCAGGGTTTTGAGGATCTCTTAACAAGATGTTTTCCCATTGTTCAGTGGCATCGGCCAAGTTGTTTTGATTGTAATAGATGATTCCCAACTTCAGTCTAGCTGCTGTGAGCTGAGGATACTCACGAATAAGTCCCTTCAAATCTCTAATGGCGCGATCAGCCTCTCCGACCTGAACCAAGCACTCAGAAATTCTCATGGTTAACTCAGGCTTGCGATTACTGAGCTTCAGGGCTTTGTAGAGTTGCTCTAAGGACTCAGAAAACATTTTGCTCTGAAAGTAGAGATCAGCGAGCTCCTCGTGCTTATTTGCGATTTTTTCTTCGAGATAGGGATCGATCTTTCCTTGTTTGCGATCCAAAATCAGGCGGGCATCTTCGAAAATCTTTTTACCTTCGTCGTATCTTCCGAGGTCATTGAGAATAATACTTAAACCAACGCTCGCATCGGTGTAAGCAGGATCGATTTCCAAAGCTCGTTTAAAAGTTTTAATCGCTTTATTAAACTGACCCTTATCGTAAAAAATAGTCGCGAGCATTTGAAAAACTTCTGGGTTTCGAGTGCCCTTGAGAATCATTTGATTCAGAATTGGCTCGGCAACTTTGTAGTTACCATCAATAAAAGCTTCTCGGGCCTCGCTCAGAATTTCATCTTGATTAATGTCGATCATTATCGAATTTCCCTTTGTGCTGATTCAAGCTCTGAAGACTGTGGAAATTTGCTTTTCAAATCGGAGAGATACTTTTTAGACTTCTCAAGCTCGCCCAGTTTCGAAGCACTGATGGCTGCCCGAGAAAGTGCCTGCGCATCAAAGCCCAGGTTTGGATAGGTTTTCATCAAGCCTTCATAGCGTCCCAAAGCAGAATCCCATTTTTCGCGAATAAAATAGAAATTGGCGATATAGTCTTCTTTGGAAGCCATTTTTTTGATGGCTTCGGCTCGCTTGTCTTTGGACTCTTGTGCATGAGGAGAATTGGGGTATTGAGCAAGCACTTCATCAAAGATTGCAATCGCATTGGGCGCCAGCGAAAGATCTCGGTCGATGGTTTCAGGAAGCTGATTGAAATAACTGAGAGCTAAACGAAAAGTTACATAATCAATTTGGGGATGTTTAGGATGAAGCTCTTTGAAAAGCTGATAAGAGGCCTGTGCTTCCGGATAAGATTCTTGTTTAAAATAAACATCGGCAATCGCAAGTTCAGCCATTGTCGCAAACCGCGAATAAGGAAATTTATTTTTAACCTCTTGGTAGCGAGAGATAGCCTCTTCGTATCTCTCTTCATTATCAAACTCCTGAGCCAGAGAAAAAGCCCCTTCCGGAGAGTCCGCTTTTTTTTCATCAGAAGAGCAACCGAGAATCAGCCCACTGAGGAGCAAACCTAAGATCCATGAGACAGCCAATGTAAGAGATTTTGTGCGCAGCATAAATACCTCGACTCAAGTCTAATCAGCACTGAAAAATGAGTCAATCACGGAAAGCACTTAAGAGCGAAAATCCGTCATGTGACGGTAAATGGCTGAGAAGCTCACTTTGAGGGCACTGAACAGGGGAATAGAAATAATCATTCCGAGGATGCCCATTGTTTGAGCGCCAATAATAACGACGAGGACAACGACCACAGGATGGAGGTCCACGATTTTAGCGACGATGAAAGGGACAATCAGTGCGGTATCAATCACCTGAGCACCACCATAGATTGCGAGAAGCCAAATGAGATCCTGGGAGGATCCAGAGTTGGTCAAATGAATAATGACCGCGGGAATAGCACCCAACAGCGGTCCCACATAGGGAATGATGTTAATGATTCCTGCAAAAGAGGCCAGCAAAAGTGAATAAGGAAAATCGAGGAAAAGAAGTCCAGCCCAAATAATCACTGCGATCAAAAGACCTTCAACAACCCGAGCACGAATAAAGCCGGAAATTTGGCTCATGACTTGGGCATTCAAGTTCAAGGCCAGTTCAAAAACATTATTGGGCACGAGTGTCAGCAAACTGCGAATAAAATCGCGCCCATCGAGGAGCATAAAAAAGGCGAGAAAAGGTGTGAGGATCAACACAGTGAGAGAATTACTAACAATTGCTGGAAGCTTCTGGAAGAAGCCCTCAGTGAACTGAACCACATAGGGCTCAACAGTGCCCCGGATATCCAAAGGGTAAATTTGCGCAATCCGAGTGTTTATTTGCAACTCAAGTCGTGTCAGCAGCTCGGAGGCCGTTTTAAAATATTTTGGCAGTGAAGTCTGAAGCTCATTCATTTGAAGGAGTAAAGTTGGAAAAAAGAAATGGAGAGAAAGGCCAATCAGCACAGCTGTTAACAAAAAGGGCGCGCTGACAGCCAGAATTCGGGGTAAACGCTTTCGCTCTAAAAAATCCACGACGGGAGCAAGAAAGGAGTGGGTCACGATCGCCAAAAGAAATGAAACCAGGAGATTAGGAGTTTGAGTAATCACCAGAAACAGAGCGACTAAAGCCATGAGAAAGAAAAAAAGTTTCACACGGCGCTCTCGTTGAATCGCTGGGGCAATCACTGGATTCATTTTTTCATTTCTCTTTTGAGCTCAGTAATTCGAGCTGTTGTTTGTCGAAGGCGCAAACCCAAGACTTCGCTCAAGCGAGAGAGAATTTTGACTCCCGCAGAAGGATTCCGAGAAATAATCTCAAGAAGATCTGGCTTAAAAAATCCCACCAGCACAGTTTCTTCGTGAGCAGAAGCTGAGGCTGATCTTCGCCCTTCATCTTCAACCAGAGCAAGCTCTCCGAAAAAATCACTGGCTTTCAGATGAGTGACCGCCGTGTGCTTAGAATTAAAAACAACCTGGTTATTCTCCTGAAGTTCTTCAACAAAAATTGTCACCGAACCCGAGAGAACAATATACATACCAACGCCGACCTCCCCTTGGCGGAAAATACTTTCACCAGGGCGATAATTTCTAACGTTCACGATTTTTTCAACAAGGCTGAGTTCAAAAGGATTCAGGTCTTGAAAGAGGACATTGGCTTTCAATAATTTTCGCAGATTAGCCTTTTCATTTTTGATCAAGCTGTTCCAGATAAAATCTACCATGGCAATCTCCCTGAAGTGTGCATGACTTGCTGAGCCTCAATCCACCCACTGGCAGCTCCAGGGTAGCTGACTTGAATCCAGCTGTCTTGCTTTCGAAGGAGGCGAACTTCGAGGCCCCCATAAATTTCAAAAAGGTTCACCGTCTCTTTGGCGGGACCTGAAAAAACAGTGATTTTTTCAGCAATGATTGTTCCTCGGGGCTGAGTGAGATCGTAAGCTTTTAAGGCGGTGAGACAACTCACGATGAAAAATCCACTGCTAAAGAAAATGAGAGTCCAAGAGATAGAGGGTGGGGCAATTTCCGCCTTTTCAGCTATTTTCTTTCGAGAGAGGAACGAGATGAGTGACCAACCTGCAGCCAAAAGAAACAGAGCGAGCAAACCAAAATAAATATTGAAGGAGACCGGAACTAAAACAGATTGGCGCAATTGCTCGTAGAATAGAATTTCATGGGGAATTTCTTTGACCTTGAGCTGTGAGAAAACAAAGGAAATAGCGGCTCGCGCCGTTGGAAAATCTGGATCAAGGCCTTGAACACGACGCAATAAGGCCAGTGCAAGGGGGGCATTCCCCATCTGGTAATGTGCTAAGGCTAAGTTGGTGAGAGCTGGAAGGCTCTGAGGGTGAATCTCGACGCTTTGGGTAAAAGCTTCTATGGATTTGGCGTAGTCCCCGGCCCGATAAAAGGAAACTCCACTCAGAAATGACTCTTGGAATGTAGGCTCTGCGCTCTGCGCTGACACAGAGAAAATGCTGATGCACAGAATGAGAAATAACCTTTTCATTAAATCGCCTCGTGAGTACAATTGGACTCTAACGAATCATCCACATTTCTCAAAGAGATTTTCACTATGGCACAACTTATCGGTCACCAAATCGACGAATCCAAAAACGTACAATCCCTGATCCAAAGTTTGGTTCAGGAGGTTACTCAGATCAATTCTCAGATTTCAGGTGTTCATCCGGCTCATCCCGAGCATGCTGATCATGGAAAATCAGAAATTGATCGCGCAGGAAAGGTTCGAGGACGACCTTTAGCATATCCTTATGTGGGATCTGGGGGTGGTCGAGGTGCTTATGTTGAGCTTGAAGATGGCTCGGTGAAATTGGATCTCATCAACGGTATTGGGATTCACTTGATGGGTCACAGTCACCCCCGCGTGATGGCAGCGACAGTCAAGGGGGCTCTTTCGGATATTGTGAACCAAGGAAACCTTCAGCCCAATCGAGAGTATTCTCGATTTATTGAGACACTGACACAGCTTGCAGGAAAGCGCTCCAGACTGAAATACGCTTGGCTGGCAACTTGCGGAACCATGGCCAATGAAAATGCTCTGAAGCTTTCAAGACAAAAGCACACACCTGCAAGAATGGTATTGAGTTTTAAGAATGCTTTTGCCGGCAGATCCACCATGATGGCGGAACTCACTGATAATCCAGCTTATAAAGTAGGATTACCTGAGTATCACGAAATGTTACGAATTCCATTCTATGATAAGCGGGATTCACAGTCGTCAGAAAAAACACTCAGAGCCATGAAAGAGCATATAGCAAAACACGAGGGAAACATTTCTGTATTTTCTTTTGAGCCCATGCTGGGTGAGGGTGGTTATCAAGCAGCTCCTCGAGAATTCTTTTTGCCGCTGTTGGATCTTTGCAAAGAAAAGAAAATTGCCATCTGGGCCGATGAAGTTCAAACATTCGCGCGAACTGGGGAGCTTTTTGCCTTTGAAACGTTGGATATCGGAAACTATATCGATATCTGCACGATCGCTAAGACGGCTCAAGTGGGAGCAACGATTTATACCGAAGAATACAATCCTCAACCCGGCTTGATTGCGGGAACATTTTCCGGAGCGACGCCAGCCCTGACAGCAGGTTTAGAAATTTTGAAAATGATGACCGAAGATGGCTATCTCGGACCTCAAGGTCGGGTGATGCAGATCCATCGACAGTTCATTTCGATGCTGAACGAACTCGGAGCAGCAACTTGCAAAGGGAAACTGAGTGATCCGGGCGGAATGGGACTGATGATCGCGTTCACTCCCTATGAAGGAAAAAAGGAACAAGTGGATGCACTCTTAAAGAGAATGTTCCAGAACGGCATCGTGGCTTTCAGCTGTGGTAAGGATCCGATTCGAGTTCGTTTCTTGGTTCCCGCTGTGATCGAAGATAAAGATATCCAAGTTGCAAAGACCATTATCGAGAAGAGTATTCTTGAAGGGACATGATTGAATTTTATAGAGGCTTGCCGAAAAGCGATTTCATTTGAAACGACGCCGACGGCGAGCACGGTGCCCTTCTGTTCATGGCTCAAAGAATATGCGGACCACAAGGGTTTGTCTGCTGAAGTGATCAATGAGCAGCAGGCGGGAATTGAACAATCAAATATTCTGATCCGGCTCCCAGAAAGAAACAGTTCCCCAGAGCTCATGCTTCAAGCCCATGTGGACACTCGGGATCCTGGTCCTTATGGTTTGTGGAATCAAAACGACCATAATCCTTTCGATGCTTCCATCCTGGATGGAAAAATTTTTGGCCTTGGTGCTGCCGACGTAAAGTTAGATCTGCTTTGTAAAATCAATGCTCTTTCTCGATTCGTGAACAACAAAAACTTGGTCATGAATCCAGTTGTCGTGGGAACTTTTGGCGAAGAGACCGGAATGCTGGGCGCTTTAAAGTTGATTCGCAAAAATAAAGTTTCACCTCAGATGGCCCTCATCGGCGAACCCAGTGATCTGAAAGTGATTCACGCGGCCAAGGGATATGTTCAAGTCGAAATCCAGATCCCATATTCCGAAGATGAACTGAGATATAGGTCGGAACACAATTTGAGTGAATCCACCTCCACTCAGTCTCGCCTTTTCTCTGGAAAGGCTGCACACTCCTCAACTCCTCATTTAGGCGAGAGTGCGATCA
This sequence comes from Pseudobdellovibrionaceae bacterium, assembly GCA_046315835.1. Classification (GTDB taxonomy): domain Bacteria; phylum Bdellovibrionota; class Bdellovibrionia; order Bdellovibrionales; family Bdellovibrionaceae; genus JAJTIC01. The sequence goes on from JBKCXY010000285.1 coordinate 15,963, forward strand.
AAAAGATGTTTGATTACCTTCTTCAAATGCCAAGTGGTGTGATTATCATGTCGCTGGATGGTGGGGTTAACCATAACACAGTTCCAGCTCAGGCATTTCTTGAAGTGGATTTGATGAGCGGTGTTCGCGAGCCCATGGCAGCAAAGCTGTCGGCTGTTTACAGAGCGATCAAATCTTTAGAACAAAGATTTTTGTCTTACGAAGATCCTGATTTTTTTCCAAAGAATCCAACACTCAGTATTGGCGCTGCAAGAACGCTTGAAGATCGAATCTTGTTGGCGGGGACCTGTCGTATCCCGCCAGTGGTTACGAATGAAGTTTATGAAAACTGGATGCATGAGCTGAAGCAAGCTTGCAGCCTGGTTGGGGCTGATTTTAGAGTTCTCGATTACAAGAGACCTTATCGAACAGAGCCTAACTCCAGATTGGTACGAGGCGCTCTTGAAACTTTGAAACAGTTGGGGATCCAACCCGAATTAATCACGCAAGCTTCGACCAATGAGGCGAGTCTCTGGTCGCGCGTAGGAGTGGATTGCGTTGCTTTCGGCGCGGGTGCTCGAGAGGGAAACACGCACACACCTCACGAAAGTGTTCAAGTCATGGATCTGGAGAAATCCACAGAATTTTATGCAAGAATGATAGAGAGGTTTTGTTTATGAACTTTGTTGTAAGACCTGTCGCCCACGATGATGTGATACAGCTCACAGATCTTGCAAAGCAATTTACTTTGCTGAATCTTCCGGGTGATCGAAAAGTGATTCAATCTAAGATTGAAAGATCAATCACCAGCTTTGCCGGCGAACTGCCAAAGCATCAGTCCGAATATCTATTTGTGCTCGAGGATGTGGAAGAGTCCTTGGTCGTCGGAAGCTCCTTGATCATGGCGAAACATGGTTCTGAGGAAATCCCACACAACTACTTCAAAATTCTAAAGCGCTCCCATTATTCTGATGACTTGGGAATTGGTTTCATACATCAAGTTCTGCGCTTTGAAATGGACATTGATGGACCCACAGAAATTGGCGGCCTTCTCGTTGATAAGATCTATCGTCGCAGACCGGAGAAACTCGGAAAGCAGATTTCACTGTCGCGATTTCTGTACATGGCGACTCACCCCGAGCGTTTTGAGAATCGTGTGCTGTGCGAGCTCACGCCGCCGCTCACAGATGATGGCAGATCGGAGTTTTGGGAAGCTCTCGGGCGTCGATTCACAGGCCTTCCGTATCAAGAAGCTGATCTACTCAGTCAAACTCATAAAGAATTCATTCGTTCTCTTTTTCCAGAGGAAGATGTTTATCTGTGTTTGCTCGACACAAAGGCGCGTGCCGTTCTTGGCCGCGTGGGCGAAGCAACAAAACCGGCCCAACATTTGCTCGAGTCCATAGGATTTGAGTACCTGGATGAAGTTGATCCCTTTGATGGCGGTCCCCACTATGGCTGTGCCACCCAAGAAATTGGGCCTATTAGAGAGGGGAAATTCTACGTAGTGAAGGATTTTTCAGAACCCAGCTTTAAAGCACAAGGTCTTTTGGCAACCACAGGTGAGGAATTCAGATGTGCTCGCGTGAGCTATGAAGCTCGCGGTGAAGAAATTTGCCTGAGTCCTCAGTCAAAAAAACTTTTGCAGATTGATCAGGGAGAAAAAGTATTTGTTTCTCCATTCCAGTATTCTCTTTTTCCTCGCAAGGAGCAGACATGAGCTATCGTGGAGATTTCATTTCCAATCAATTCATCACTTCTACTAAGGCCGATGGACAGTTTAAAGATATCTCACCGGCCGACCTCAATGATTTAGTGATGACTGTTCCTTTTACCTACGCTCATGTGGACCTGGCTGTGGAAGCGGCCAAAAGAGCTTATTTACCTTGGGCACGGCTCACAATGGACGAGAGAAAATCTTATCTTTTGCGCTTGAAGGAAATTTTTGAGCTCAAGAAAACTGAAATAGCCACAGCCATTTCCCGAGATACTGGCAAGCCCAAGTGGGACGCCCTCACAGAGGCCACGGCTCTTGCTTCAAAAATTGATATTACAGTTAATTTCTCGACAAAACTTGTGGCTGAAGAGCGAATCGTCAATGCCCTGCCTCAAGTCGACGGAGTGATTCGCCACAAGCCCCGAGGCGTGATGTCAGTGATTGGTCCATTTAATTTTCCAGCTCATCTTCCGAACGGCCATATTATTCCTGCTCTTTTGATGGGAAATACCATTGTCTTTAAGCCTTCAGAGCAAACGCCCTTTGTCGCACAAGTTTATTCAGAATGCATTCAAGCGGCTGGTTTTCCAGAGGGTGTTTACAACATGGTTCAAGGGGACGGGGAAACAGGCCGAAGAATCGTGACCCATGAGCATGTGGATGGAATTTTATTCACGGGCTCGTATGAAGTGGGCCTTCGAATTAAACAAGAAACCATGAATCACTATTGGAAAATTCTGGCCCTCGAGATGGGTGGGAAGAATGCCACAGTGGTTTGGTCTGATGCAGATATGAATAAGGCGATTTATGAAAGTTTGATTGGATCTTTCATGTCTACGGGCCAGAGATGCAGTTGTACTTCTCGGATTTTGGTTCATGAGTCGGTGGCTGATGAGTTTACTGATCGCTTTTATGAAGCTGCCAAAAAACTCACAATTGGCCACTGGTCCGAAGATCCCTTTATGGGCCCATTGATTAATGAGCCAGCCGTAGAGAAGTATTTGCGCTTTCAAGAAATTGCAAAGCGTGAAGAGGCTGAGTCTTTGATGAGGGGAAAGGCTTTAGACCTCAAACACAAAGGATTCTACGTCACTCCGAGCATCAATCTCGTGAAGAAGTTTGATCCCAATTCGACTTACCAAAAAAACGAAATTTTTGGACCTAATGTCGCTATCTATCGAGTCAATGATTTTGATGAGACTTTGAACATCATCAACTCAACAGGCTATGGATTGGTCATGTCCTTGTTCAGCAAGAATAAAGATCTCTATCAGAAAGCTCTCTTGGAAGCGCGAGTGGGGCTTTTGAATTTCAACCGGACAACCAACGGAGCCAGCTCAAAATTGCCGTTTGGTGGAATGGGAAAATCTGGAAATGATCGCCCGTCAGCTCATTATGCCATTCAGTACTGCTCAGTGCCCGTCGCGAGTCTTGAGGATCTGAATAGCTTTGAGGGGACTAAACTTTTACCTGGAATGACTTTCGAGGCCAAGTAGATGAAAAAGCTTGTTGTCGCCCTGATATTTGTCGTCTTTGTTTTAAGTCTTGGAACCGTAGGCTGGCTTTGGCATTCCTTGATCAGCTCACCCATGAATGAAAATTCAGTGAACGAGATTGTTTTCGAAGTGAAGCCAGGCAGCTCATTGACAAAAGTGGCTTATCAATTACAAGAATCTGCTTTGATCAGGAATGCCCAGGCCTTTGTCGTTTACGCTCAATTGACCGGTCAAACAGGGTCTATGAAAGTTGGCGAGTACAGCCTGAACCAAGCTATGACACCTCAACAAATCATCAATGTGATCGCTTCAGGGATTAGCATTGCACGAAAATTCACAGTCTCTGAGGGTTTGAATATTTACGAAATCGGAAAAATCTTCGAGGAGAAGGGGCTTTTAACTCAGGATGATTTTTTGAAGATTGTTCGTGATCCAGAAACTGTCAGAAATCTCTTAGGTGAGTCCGCGATTTCATTGGAAGGTTTTCTTTTTCCAGAGACTTATCAATACACAAAGTACACCAAGCCGCGTGAAATTATCGAGTTGATGGTAGCAAATGCCCTTGAAGCTTTTCAAGAAGTGACGGCTAAAGACACTTTACCTGGGTGGACTCGAAATCAAATCATGACTTTAGCTTCAATTATCGAGAAAGAAACGGGGGCCACTTTTGAAAGACCCCTGATTTCGTCGGTTTTTCACAATCGTCTGAACAAAAAGATGAAACTCCAAACAGATCCTACAATCATTTATGGAATTTTCGACGAGACAGGAAAATTCGAAATTAAAATTTCCCGGGAAGACATTCGTAGACCAACACGTTTTAATACCTATGTGATTGATGGACTGCCACCGGGACCCATCGCAAATCCGGGCAGAGAAGCTATTCTTGCGGCTGTGAAGCCCGAGAGCTCCGAGTATCTTTTCTTTGTTTCACAAAATGATGGCACTCATATTTTCTCGAAGTCCTACCAAGATCACAATAAAGCTGTTCAACGATATCAGAAAAATCCGAAGGCCCGGGAAGGCAAGTCTTGGCGAGACCTCAACAGAAAGAAAAAATCGACCAATTAAAGCTGTAATTCTCGAGGACCCATTTTTTGAAAGACTCGAGTTTCTAGGTCAATTTGATAGACATTGAGTCGGGGAATGAGATTTTCATCAAAAGTGGGTGCAATAATCTCTTGAATTCCGTCTTCATTCACATCGATCAGAGCCAAGTTCGTTGTACTTCCCTTAAAGTCCATAAAGGCGTCTCTTTTTTCAGAAAGAATAAGCCTGCGCATTTCAGTGGGTGGCTCTTGAGGGTTCTGAAAAAAATAGACTTCTAAAATCAATTCGTTATCTGACTTTACTTTCACAACGTGAACGCGATCGCCCTTTCCGGAAAGATCCCCCTCGACTTTAGCGAGCACCGAACGAGAGTCTTCGTAAATCCACCGATAAAAAAAATCTCTGGATTGTGGAATCAACCCAAAAACCATCAGACCGAGTGAAAAAGTGATCAGAAAATAGAGCTTCCGCATCGCTCCTACATTATCTAAGATATTGGTCTATGGACAAAGAAGAATTCTACAAATTGCTCGAGCAGCGCCGCTCCATCCGGAAGTTCAAGAAAGAGCCCCCCCGCAGAGAGGTCATTGAAAGAATATTGGCTGCCGCAGTTCAGGCACCCAGTGGAAAGAACCGACAAAACTGGCGATTTATTGTTGTCAGTGGAGAAAAGCGCGATCAGTACTTGAAGTATTCACAAAAATCATGGCTCGGGATCAAGGATATTCTTCAAAAGCGCTTGAGGCCGAGCCTCTACGATTTTACAGAGAGATTTTTCTACACTCTGGGTGATGCACCCTACATTGTCTTTGCCTATTCACATAATACCCCTGATGAAAGATATCACACGAGTATTGGTTCAGTTTACATGGCTGTTGAAAATCTCAATCTGGCCTGTCTCGTAGAGGGTCTTGGTTGTTGCACGATGGGTGCGCCCCTCGAAATCAAAGAAGAAGTAGATCAATTTTTGGGAGTGACCGCTTGGCCCGAATACAAGGCGGGAGAGCTCGAACTCCTCTGCGCCATTGTCATTGGTTATCCCGATCATGAGCCGCCCAAAGCTCCAAGACAATTGGAAGGCCGTATTCACTGGATGTAACTATCCAGCAGGTCGATAAGCTGCAGGTTTGTTATCTTTTTTCAAAGACTCGTTCAACGACTGAACGGCATCACGAAAGACCCGCTGAACGCGCTGTCTTTCAATATCATTCAGTGTATTGCGGCCCTGGCCAATCAGGAGCTGCGCTGATCCCACGCCCTGTTCAGTGGCTTGCATATCCACCATGAAAACTGTTGAGTTCAATTTTTCCGGAGGAATAACACCTTCTAGTTTCTGTCTCAGAATTTTCTCCACACTTTCACCGTGAACACCAATTAAATTCCGATCTTGGGGAGCTCGAACTCCTGGTGGAACGTGACTCATTCTCACTGGGGCTCCGTTCATATTTCTCGCCATTTCCTGAGCAATTTCTTCCCGCGCTCTTGGCGGTATGGGCCGACTAGGTCTGACAACCATGTCATCACCGCTGGCTCTTATTTCTGCAGAAATTCCGTAGCGACTCAGCACGCGATTCACGGTGGATTCGGCAATGACTTTTCTTTGGTTGAAAACTTCAGTCACCGAGCGCTCAGCGAGTCTTGATTGTTCAACAGCATTCTGAACGGTGTTAGATCTTGTCAGAGCCTCGGCGGTCCCGCGTAAATTTTGAGAACCCATCCCAGCAAAGTCGAGGTTGATTCCGCCAGCTGCATTATCTTCAAGTGTTGCAAGCACTCTCTGGCGCGTGTGAATTCCGGCTGAAAATTCATCAACAAGGCCAGTGTAGTCGCGAAGTCTGCGTGCTTCGGGGAGTGGAATTTGAGTGCCTGTTCTTGCCAAAATGACGGCCTGAAGCTGCTCAGGTGTTTCGGTTTTTCTGACCATATCAAACACTTCAGGTCGCGGGAGCATTTTTCCTGCATTCGTTGTTTCAAGAAGACCCGTTGAGCCCAGTGATTTCTGAAGATCGGATCGCCACATTTCAGCGGCGTCCAGACTGGTTCTGAGATCAGTTTGCAAACTTGGATCCGAAAAATTTTGAACTCGATTTGAGCCTGAAATGTTTCGTGAATATCTTGCTGCTGAATTGGCTTGATCGGCCGTCTGTCCAACGCCCGCGCGAAACCACTCGAGCGGTTCATCATTAGGCCTGAGAAGTTGAGCCTCTCGCAAGCTTTGAGCGAATCGCGTGTTTGTTTCTTGGAAAGCACTTTGTAATTCTCGCTGAAACTGCGGAGGAATTTCAGTGGCGGGCGGTCGAGGGCGGAAGGCGAAACGAACGGACTTGAAATCTGAATAGGGAAGAAATTCAACATTAGGAAATTGCTTTTCGAGCGTCGTCATTCGGCCCATCAAAAGCTCTTTATGACGATTTGTGAGGGCAGTGACCAGAGCCTTGTCTTTAGTCACATCGTTGAGTTTCTTCAGTGCTGAGTTTTCAACATCAAGGAAGAAGGTTTTTCCGTCAGCCCGAGTGACTGAGGCTGCTTCCATCCAAATTCCATTTTGGTTAGGGCTCGTGAAATCACGAGTTCCATATCTCTCAATAAAAACAGTGCGCTCTGGTGTTCTAGGAATGTCTGGTGTTCTTCGTTCAAGGGCGACTTCAGGATTTCGCCGGACATCACTGACAGCAGCTTCAGCGCGATTCACCCTTTGCTCAGCACGAGAAGCTGTGAGCAATTTGGCAAGGCGGGGAACTTTCGTGAGCACTTTGCCTGCGGCCCCGGGTGCGACCACGGCAACAACACCATAGCAGATCATATCTGCTCGAGCTTGTTTATTGAAACACTGGAACTTGAAGCCTTGGTCAACCAGGTAGGTGACAGCTTTTTGGTGAAGTTCAGCGGCTTTATCAATTCCCAAGTTGAAATTTTCTCGGGTGAGGTGGGGGCGTAAATCTTGAGCGAGTAAGTAGGGCCCAGTGAGCGGATTCGTTCGGAGTGCAGCTCGCATGGCTGCATTGAAAACAGGGGCGCGACATTCAGGTCTTCCGAGGCACTGTTTTGCCGAATCGTAAGACTTGGGTACACCTTTGATAGCACCAACAACAATGTCTTTGTACTCTTCGAAAACTTTTTGAGTGCCTGACCAGCAGCCTTCTAAGATTTGTTTTGCCGTTTGTTCGCTCTCTAAGCAGAGGTTTTCAGCATCACACTTTTGAATGTTGGCAGCCACTTCGGCATCATTGCCAGCAATATAGTCGCAACCTAAAGACGCTTTTTCGATTCTGCAAACTTCCGCTGCAGTTCTAAATTGCTGAACAAAAGGACTTCGGTCACCACTGGAACAGCGTTGATTGAGACCAGTGCAACTGCCCGTTTGAGCAGAAGCAAAGAAGGGGAGAATCCAGAAGAGAAAAATCAGCCCGTAATTCATCAGCTATCTATCGGAATTCTATGAACATATTTCAAATTTACTTGAGGCTCCTGGTGAATCTTGAGCAAAGATTGGCTTAAACCCCCGAAAATGAGAGAGCTTCCCGACTTATGTCGAGCCAAATTCACCCCTTAGAGGCCCTCAATCAGAACCCTTTCGTCCTGGCCCCTATGGCTGGGATCACGGACCATGCTTTTCGGACATTTATGAGACAGAGACTTTCGAGTGTGGTGGTGACCGAGTTGGTTTCGGCAGCCGGGATTGAACATAAATCTGAAAGAACTCTGAAATTGATGAGCTTCGATGAGTCTCAGCGGCCTGTGGGAATTCAGCTTTTTGGCGAAGACCCCTTGCAGATGGCCAAAGCGGCTCAGCTTGTTGAAGAAATAGGTGCCGACTTTGTCGATATCAATTTTGGGTGTCCAGTTCCCAAAGTGGTCAAAAAAGGAGCAGGCTCAGCCATGCTCAAAGATCTTCCACTCATGGGAAAACTTTTGGGTGAAATGGTCAAGTCAGTCAGAATCCCTGTGACCATTAAGATCCGAACAGGTTGGGATTCACAGAGCCGAAATGCTCATGAAGTCGCCGAACTCGCTTATAATGAGGGCATTACGTGGGTGGCGATTCATGGTCGGACTCGGGCACAAAACTATAATGGTTTGGCTGACTGGGACTACATCGCAGAAGTAAAAGCCAAATCTAAAGTACCTATTCTAGGAAATGGTGACATTCTCAGTCCCCAGCAGGCGGTCCTTCGATTAGCTCAAACTGGGGTGGATGGCATCCTGATTGGTCGCGGTGCCCTTAAAAACCCATTTATCTTCATGGATGCATTAGCTCTCTGGAAGGGCGAGAAAATTGATCAATCCATCAATAGGGACTATTTAAAACTGTACTCGGATTTGGCTGAAGTGCTCGCACTGCACTGTGATGAACACATTCTGGGAATCCAGCTGAAGAAATTTGCAGCTTGGTTCGCAACAGGGTATGCTGGCGCAGCCCAATTTCGCAAAAGCCTTTTCCAATCAAAATCCAATGCAGAAGTCATGGATTTAGCCCTGGAATTTTTTGGAAAAATTGGAAGTATTGAACAAGAGGACACTTCTCAAGAAGAATTCTTGATGGGTGGCCACGGATAGTTATGAACAGACGGAGTGAAGAAAATGTCTCAGGATCCTAAGAAAATTCGCAATATCGCGATCATTGCCCACGTTGACCACGGAAAAACAACTCTTGTGGATCACCTCATTAAACAAGCTGGAACTTTTCGCGACAATGAACATGTGGCTGATCGTCTCATGGACTCCATGGATCTTGAAAAAGAACGTGGGATCACCATCGCAGCAAAGAATGCTTCGTTCATGTACGAAGGTTACAAGATCAATATCGTCGATACCCCCGGGCACTCGGACTTCGGTGGAGAAGTCGAGCGTGTCTTGAACATGGTTGATGGCGCGATCTTGCTGGTGGATGCCTCTGAAGGCCCGCTGCCGCAAACTCGCTTCGTTCTCAAAAAAGCTCTTGAGCAAAACATCAAAGTCATTGTTTGTATCAACAAAATTGACCGTGCCGATGCTCGTATCCAAGAAGTCCTGAATGAAGTGTTCGATCTTTTCATCGATCTCGATGCGACTGAAGAACAAGC
>JBKCXY010000286.1:0-1484 GCA_046315835.1 Pseudobdellovibrionaceae bacterium
GTGTGTTTAGGATGTAATGATGTTGAATGTAAAAGTTGAAAATCAGATAGCTCATCTTGAACTGAATCGCCCCGAAGTCAGAAATGCCTTAAGCCCGGAGCTCATTCAGAAATTAACGGGGCAATTTCAGGACCTGGCTCAGCGCAAAGATGTTCAAGTCATTTTACTCTCGGGCGTGGGGAAAGTTTTTTGTGCGGGTGCTGACTTGAATACCATGCAAGCCATGGTGAACTTCAGTCAGGCCGAGAATAAACAAGATGCACAGAATCTCTTCGGTCTTTTTGCAGCGATGGAGGCCTGTCCACAGCCAGTGATCACGTCTGTTCAGGGCGCGGCCTATGGTGGAGCTCTGGGATTGATTGCTGCCAGTGATATTGTGATTGCAGATAGTGCCACGCAATTTTGTTTCAGTGAAGTCAAGTTGGGGATTGCTCCTGCTGTGATCAGTGCTTTCATTTTAAAAAAGGTGTCTGCACGAAGTGTCAGCCCATGGATGATCTCCGGTAGAGTCTTCTCTGCACGGGAGGCCCTTCGCTTTGGGTTGGTGACAGAAGTCGCCAATGGTCAGGCTGCAGAAGCACTCGAGGCTTGGACCCAAGCTTTTTTGGAGGCCGGTCCTCAGGCGATTGCAGCAACAAAAAAACTTTTGCACAGTTCTCAGTATTGGATGGACTCAGCCTCTGTGAAAAATCAAACCACTGACCTCATTGCTCAGCTGCGAGTGAGCCCAGAGGGACAAGAAGGCCTCAAGAGCTTTCTTGAGAAGCGGAACCCTGCGTGGAAGGTGAAGTCATGAAGTTCAAAAGAATTGCCATTGCGAATCGCGGTGAAGTCGCAGTTCGAATCATTCGGGCCTGTGAAGAGCTTGGGATTGAAACGGTGCTTTTGCACTCGGAAGCGGATGTCGGAACTCGGGCTTATCGCTTAGCTGATAAGAAAATTTGTATTGGTCCTGCACCCACAGCGGAATCTTATTTGAATATTGAAGCCAATGTGAACGGGGCGCTGGCCGGTGGTGCTGAGGCGATTCACCCTGGTTTTGGCTTTCTCTCTGAGAATTCCCAGTTCGCACGGAGAGTGATTGAAGCAGGACTTGTTTTTATTGGACCTTCGCCAGAGGCCACAGAGTCTTTGGGCGACAAAGTTTCCTGTAAGAATCTTGCAAAAAAATTGGGACTTCCCTTAGTTCCTGGCTATGAAGGTGAGGATCAGTCTGTTCAGAAGCTCATTTCAGAGGCAGAGGCCATTGGGTATCCCGTGATCGTGAAAGCGGCGGCTGGTGGTGGAGGCCGTGGGATGAAGATTCTCAAGAACTTCTCCGAAGCCCGTGAGCTTATTGAGTCCGCTCAAAGGGAATCACTTTCGGCCTTTGGCTCAAGCAAAGTTTTCCTAGAAAAGTATTTGGACCGCGCCAAACACATCGAGTTTCAAATTTTTGGAGATGCTTCTGGAAAAGTCGTTCACTTGTTTGACCGCGAGTGTTC
>JBKCXY010000287.1:0-10922 GCA_046315835.1 Pseudobdellovibrionaceae bacterium
GTTTTGTTCTCATCTTGAAAATATTTTTTGCGGTCCTCTTCGTTCCCGATCTTTTACATAAGCACCGACAAACCTTTAATGTCCTCGGAGAATCTCGAACTCGATCTTATGAGTCTCAAATTGAAGAGTTTGATGAAACTCTTCAAAGCTTGATGAAAACGCTGAAAGCCGAGAAACGATGGGACAATACACTGGTGATCCTGGCAGGATTGTCGGCGCTTGGGCAAACTCTTCGTGAACGAGAAATACGACAAACACAAATTTTGGCGGAACGCTCTCAAGTGACTTTGATGATTAAACCGCCATCCAAGCCCAGGGATGAGTCGATCCATTGGTCTATTGACGAAAACTTCAGTCTTGTGGATGTCGGTTTCACACTTTCGAACTTTTTTAAAGTCAATCTTCCCCAACTGGTCGACTTCAAGAAAATTTCTTTTCAAAGTTTTATGACCTCAGCTCAAAGCAGTGGACAAGAACAGCGATGGATTGCGACAGAAAATGCATGGATGAATTGGATCTACCAGACAGGAGTTCGTCGAACTCTGCGGCGCGAACATATGGTCTATCTCGCCGATCGCAAAGGGATCATTTACAATTCACTTCTTGATCGCTTTGAAGTGGCCCCTTACTCGAGCGAAGAACTGAGCGTTTCAGAATTTGCCAAGAATGCCGAAGCTCTCTTGGAATCAAATTTTTGGAAAAGCCCTGTCGCACTTCCGGTGTCAGAAAGAAAAGGGCTTCTGAATCTTCAAGCACAAATCCCTGAGCTCAGTCTCTTACAGAATCCTGTTGGCTTTATGGAAAGTCTTCTTGCACTCAAAAGCGAGGTCAGCTGGCCTCCCCTAGTGCTTGCTCCTTGTGCGCCAAAGGCGAAATGCCCTGATCCATTAGTTGAAGAATTTGAAAGCATCTATGCGATGATGCTCGAGGACCACCACGACCTGACTTCTTATCGCAAACAATGGATAAAGCTGTATCAGAACCGCTTGAATGATCAATTGTTACAATTGAAAAATATCGAACTTCAAATGATCTATCCTTCCACTCAAAATTTGGCGGTGGCTTATCCTTTAAACTGGATTTTTATGGATTCGCAAAAGAGTTCCTATTTGCTAGCTCTTCACAAGGAAGCCGTGGCAGGCCTTACCAAGTAAGCTCAGCGATCCAAAAAGGTTTTTCTGGTTGATCGCTCGAAAGACTTCGCGTCAGCTCCTGCATCGTTTTTTCAGCACTGAAGAAGGATGAACTAATTCCAGATCGACTCAGAAGAAAAATCTTCGACTGAGGAACAGCCCGAAACTGCCCCGTTTGAACCCTAATAGAGGCCTCAACACCGATCACTTCTGAAGGCAAAGGTGCGCTCTGCTGCCAGACAAAACTTGTATCCATGGTGTAGCTCAGTGGATGTAGAATATTTTCTGAGTAAAAGAACAAGTGAGGCGACCCGACCCGGGCAAAGCTCATATTCCTCTGTTGATCCCAGGCCATGGCGAGAATCTCAACGGCTGCTTGATATTCATCTTTGTTCTTTGAAATAAAGAGCTGCTCATGAGCACTCAAGACACTGCTTCGCAATCTCTGACTGAGAGGGTCCAACGAAGTCGAACTGCTAAAGTGCTGTGTCGCATCTTTATCACCGGTGACAAGAAAAAGATCCCGCAGAGCATCTATGGCGGTCCGAGCCTCTGCTCTGTCACCCCAACTGGTCGCAACAACCATCAGCTGCTCTGATTCATTCAGATAGATTTCAGGAGCTGGATAGAAGCATTGAGCAGAATAGGATCTGGAGTCTATTTTCATTACAATGAACCGTATCGCTTTAACTTGATCGTCGACTTCTTATAATATTCTTCTTCGGGCACTGAAAGTTCCCTGATTTTTTTCCACTTTGATTTCGCAGATTCAACTTCGCCCACAGACTCTTCAAGAACTCCTTCTTGGTAGTAGCTCTGCATTTGCTTTCGGAGCTCAATCATGATGTTTCTCATGCGACCTTTAATCACTTCGTTCTCAGCATTAATTTTTAAAGCCTTCTGCAAAGTCTGATAAGCTGATTTGAGATCGCCTTTTCGGTAAGCTTCGTCTGCTTGCCTTTGAAATCCACTTTGAGAATCTGCGAGACCTTGCTGGATCTGATTGATTTGTCTTCTTGCCAATGCTTTGAGATTCTCAGGATCTGGCAAACTTGATTTAATCACAGCCTCAAAGGCAGGGATCGCAGCGATCTGGTCTCCGGAATTCAAAACTCCCAGCGCTTTCTCATAAAGGGCTTTACGACGGCGAACTTGGCTTTGATATTCGGCACTTCTTTGTGCGGCAATAGATCTCCGAGTCAGGATTTCATCCATTTTCATTTTTAAATTAATGATTTCAGGATGATCAGGATTCAAAACTACGACAGATCCTAAACAATTATCCAAAGCTTCCATCGAGGACTTTCGACTGACCAGAGGACGACACTCAACCACTTTCGCTGCTATCTTTTCTTCCATCTCACGAGCTTGACGTTCTTTTTCCTCAACTTTTTGTTGATCGATTTGCGTTTGGATCGCGACATCCGCTAACTGTTCCAGATTTTTAGATTCTTGGAAGAACGGCACAAGCTCGTGGATCTTGGCGATTTCTTGCCGTGCCAGCTCGTAACGCCCCTGCTTGAACAAGCTATCAGCCAGTCGATAAGTATCCTTCACATACTGCTGCTTTTCAGGAGTCAGTTTATCAAATGGATTTGAAGACGATTTCTGCTGCGCGACCTTTTCCGTCGATGGGCTCGGCTGTGTGAAATAGAATAAGCCACCACCAATCACCAGGACCATGATCAAAAGCCTGATTGGATTAAGACCGGATTTCTTACCGGCGGCAGGACTCGGCGGATAGTAGGCATTGGGATCATAAGCTAACTGCGGGCCCTGATGGTAGTTCGGGAACTGAGGCTCACTCACCGGAGCTGGGTAGTTCTCTGAATCGTTCGATTCGAAAATGACAGGTGCCCGTTGCAAGTCTCGAACTCCCGCCCATCTTTGATCAAAGGACTCGTCGCGAACTTCAAAGGCCACGACCCAATCACCCACTTGAATCTGATCACCACTTTGTAAAGTCGTCCATTCGATGGGAAGCGCCTGCCCGTTCAACATAGTTCCATTGGAGGATCCGAGGTCACGAATCATATAAGCGCCTTCTTCTTGGCGCATTTCAAATTGTTTTCGAGAAAACTTTTGATGATCGATAAAAATGTTACAGCTGGTGTCTCGACCTGCGATCCAACTATGACCTTCAAGCTTGAAAATATGAACATTATCTCCAAGCTCATTGTAGACTTTTAAGTAGACAGCAATCTGCGGTCCACCCACGTAAGTTTTATCGCTGAAATCAAATTCTTGGGGAGCCTCAAGAGGTGTCAAAGGCTGATCAGCAGTATGATCTGAAAATTCAAATTCATAAGGTGGCACAGAGAACTTCTGTCCCAAAGCCAAATCTATTGAGGAAACTTTTCGCCCGTCTGTATAGAGCTCACCATATCGGGACAGAACCTCAACTCGCCACAACTGATTCCAAGACAACTTCAGATGTTGGCGGGAAATCCCTGGCTCTGGGTTCAAGATGAGATCACAGGTCTCAGCTCGACCGATAATGTACTCTCGCCCCTGATCAATTTCTAGGGTTTGAAGGAGCTCACCTTTTAAATAACATCTCAGTTGTGCCATTAAAATTTTCCCTCAAGCCGAGCATGGCATTCATCATAAAACTGTTTCGCCTCTCGGTAAACTTGATCATTCGGGTCCTTCAGCATAATCATCACATTAGCAAAAGAACTCCGGCAAAGTCTAAAATTGTGTTTCTCTAAATAGCGACGACCCTGAATCATATTGAACTGCACCAGCTCATCAAACTTTCTTTTCGAGAGAGTCCAGTACTTTCTCGACAGCTCATGGCTCGGATAGAAAGAAAGTGCCGCCTGAAATGATTGCATGGCTCTCGCATACTGACCTTGCCGATAGTCTCTAAAGCCTTTGATATAATGCTGTTGGGCGGTCTTATACTGAAGAGAGTCCTCACCTTTTTTTTCTTGCTGTCTTTGCAGCTCCTGAACACTACTCGCAGACTCCTCAATGGCTCTCTGCACTTCGGACTCGCTTCGAATCTCGACTTCTGCTTTCTTCTTCCCACTGTCACTCAAAACAAAAAAGTAAATCAGAGCTCCAAGGCCAGCAACAATCAGATAAAACCGCAGGCGTCCTTGATCGGAAGGCTTCGAAAAAGGTGCTTCAGCGTACCGACTTCTTTCCTCTTGAGGAGCTTGCTGAAAGTTGATCTTTGCCTGAGTTTTAGGCTGCGCTAATGGCTTTGCTCCTGCAGACACAACGCTGGTTGGCCCTAGTGGCAGCGGTTGCAGCAAATTATTTTTCGCAGGCTCAGACAGAACCATCGATTCTGTTTCAATCGTCAAATGAGTCTCACCCATTTCAGCCACCAAGCGGCCTTGGATGAGGATGTCCTCGATGGGCTGATGATTAACCAGAACATAGTTCTTCTGCGAGACATTTCTGAGGTAAAGTGAGCCTTTATCAAAATAAATCTCCGCATGAAAACGACTCACGCGGGCATCTTGAGTGAGCGCAATATCATTTTCTGGATCTCTTCCAATTTTCACAAGTGGCTTATCAAAAGATAAAGTTTGCCCATTGACTTGGACAGTGTACTTGATCGATCTGATAATCACTGGTGCAGCACTCATGCAGCTCCACCTTGTGCACTTTCAGCCGGGGAAATCGTGATAATCCAATATTCTCCACTGACAATTTGGCAACTCAATTTAAAATTGTGTCCGCTAATATCCAACTGATCCGACACAGTCGTCAGCGGTTGAGCTTGAGCAGAATGTATCAGGGCTTGGATATTTTTATAGAGAGCTTGGTCAGGGATAAACTGTAAACTTCGGTTCAGAATTGACGAAGCCCCAACACCGGTCAGCACTTCAAAAGCAGAATTAACTGAAAGGATCGTCTGGTCTTTATTGACCAGCAACGCTGGAAAGCCAATCAATTGCACCAAGTTTTGAAGCTCAGGCTCCCGCTGCGCCTGAAATCCCGCAGTTCCCTGGCTCGACGGAGCCCCCTGACTTGTTCTTGTCAAAAGACTGTTCGCTGTCACCACAAGTTTCTGGAGCGCTGGAAATTGAATGGGCACATCGGCATGATCTCTTCCCTCAGAAATTGCTGAGTCTAACTCTGCATTAAGGCGAATAAAAGGGTACTCAATCAGTTTGTACATGAGGAAGAAAAGCACTCCTCCAATCAGACTTGCAAGGACCAGCATCTGAAAGAACAAACTGAGAGCACGGCCATCATCGAATTTGAGAGATCCCGGATTGTAAATCACAACGACATGAGCTTTTGCCGTATTGGCTTGAAGATCAGCATCAAAAGCCAGAATCGGTGTGCTTGCTGCGATCAGCCCGCCACTCAACTTATCTGTCATATCCTTTGTTTGACCTTTGATTGCTTTGGCAAATCCCGCTTGCTTAGGCGTTGATCCCGCTCTCTCCGGCGGCGCTAAAATCGAGCCGTCTTTTGATAAAATATAGACGTCTTCGATTCCGTCTTCCCGAAGAATCAGATCTGTACTGAATGAGGAAATATCGTTGCCCCTTAAGACTCGCTGATTTGCATTGGCTAAAGCTCTCGCCACCGTCAGAGCTCGGCGCCGACTTTCGGTTTCAATGGATTCAGAAGTGATCTGGTTCATGGGCAACATTGAAAGCAAAGTGACCATCAGAACAAAGGCTAAAGCAAATCCAAGAATGACTTTTTGAAACTCAAAAACTTCAACCAGCCGATGGAGCGACGGCATCACCACTTCATTGACATATTTTTGCAATCGTACGGAAAGACTATCCTGTGCGGCCCGCCGGGAGGCTTCGTCTCGCTGCAGAGGAGCGCCCAAATCTGGACGGGGGAACCCATTCTGCGAGAGGGTCGGAAATGGTTGCGAATATGTCGGTAAGTTCTGTTGAAAAGCCGGAGTCCGGGTGGCCACAGGAAGCGCTGTCGCTTGAGTCCTTTTCTCGGGAGCTAAGATAATTTCAAAGAGAATATCGTGTGCCGCGAGTTTGTCACCCAAGCGAATCACTGAGTGATGAACACGAAGGCCGTTGAGAAAAGTACCATTGCTTGATTTGAGATCTGTGAGAATCACTTTGTCCGGAAATACAGTCACATCGAAATGATTCTTCGAGATCCCATTTCCGTTGAGCTGAAAATCGTTCTCGACCGAACGACCCATTCGGTTCTTTCCATTTTTTAAAAGATAAACTTGGCCCGCCTGAGGGCCACTTAAGATTCTAAGTGCCCACATACAGTTTTTCTCCGATCGTCAAATTCCAACGCTGAATATTTCCAGCTTTTGTTTCAATCACTGAATTTGCACCCCAAACTGGGAACAAAACCCTTGATGGCTTTACTTCTGATCGGAGCTGCTGGATTCGAAACTCCTGATCAAGAAAAATACAATCAATCGCGTAGCCCATCAAAAAAGTATGAATCGAATTGCATCGATGAATCCACAAGCCTTGATGGTCATCCAAGCTCTTCGTGAACAGGAGACCCTTCAATCGAGCCCCCAATGAGCGTGCAATTTGAAGATCTGAGAGCAAGGTCGTTTGGTCTTTTTCTCTTCTCAAGAAAGGCATTACTTCCCCCCCGAAAAGAAACTGACAATGATAGGTCCAAAGACAACGATGAAGACCGCGGGCATAATAAAGAGCATCATCGGTAACAGCATCACTTGGGAGGCGCGAGCTCCCGCCTTCTCTGCACGAACGAAACGCTCCAATCGAATTTGTACGCTTTGATCTTTGAGAACTTTGGAAATGCTTGCTCCTGTCGCATCGGCATCCACAAGAACAGCCACAAAACTGGTGATTTCTGAAGTGTCGATTCTGGATGCCAGTTTTTTCAGAGCGTCAGCGCGAGAAGATCCCAGCTTAATGTCTTTCAAAACAATTTCGAGCTCTTCTGCGAAAACACTTCCTTGAGCCTTGTCGACAATTCTCTGGATGGCACCAATGAAGTCCAAACCTGCTTCTGTGGACAGAGCTAAAAGGTCCGCAAAGAAAGGCAGATCAGCTCTGACGGAAGTCTCTCGATCTTTCTTTTGTTGATTGGCGTAGATAAAGGGAAAATAAGCACCGAAGGGGATCATGGCAATAACCATGGGCCAGGGTAGACCAACAGCCAAAGTGAAATTGGCAACGCCCATCAATAAGGGGAACATTCCTCCCCAGAGAATTTGCAAACCAATGAATTCATCCACATTCAGTTCCCGAGAAAGTCCTGCGGTCAGAAGAGCACGATCGACCCTTTTTCGATAGTCAGCGCTTTTGACTCGTAAGGCATGCTGAAGAGTGAACTGATGAACCAGGGGACGACTGAGATTCACCAAACCTGACTTGGACTTGACGGGCTCATTGCCACTGGCCCAGGAGAGCATTTCCTTATCAGCGTTATTGGTCAGAAGAGCCGAGACAAAAGAATACACAGAAAATGCAGCTGCCAAGAGACCGGCATACAACAGAAATTCTGCGCTTCCCATTTATTCCCCTTTATGGTGAATTGTTCACCATGAGTGTCCTCTATCTCGCTTCGGAATCACCACGACGAAAAGAGCTCCTTGAAAGAGCTGGTTTTCGATTCCAGGTTTTCCCAGTTAAAGTATCGGAAAATATTGAGAAAAACCTAACCCTCGACGAGCAAATTCAGAGGATTGCAGACACTAAACTCGAAGCTTTCCTGCAGCAGTACAAGTCTTTGAAATCAGATGATTTTTACGTAATTGCGGCTGATACGATGGTGGTTTTTGAGGGGATAGCCCTGGGAAAATCAGAAACTCGACAAAAGGCCAGTGAGACTTTGGAACGACTCTCGGGCCAGTGGCACGAAGTGAAGACAGCTCTCACTGTTGGCCAATGGCAACGCGAAGGTCAGCGTCTCAATTTGAGACATCAAGTGGTCACATCGAGTGTTCGCTTCAAAAAACTCTGTCCCAAGGAAATCTCAGATTATCTTGAATCCGGTGAGGCTGATGACAAAGCGGGAAGTTATGGCATTCAAGGGCGAGCCAGGTCATTTATCCTCGAGGTGGAAGGGCCCTATGACAACATCGTGGGCCTTCCCGTACAGTCTGTGAAAGCGATGCTCCAGAGCCTTGATTTTCTATTTGCAGAGGTCCAATCATGAATTCTTTGATAGAAATCAATTCTGAACTGAAAGCGCGAGCAACCAATCAGGAGTTGCGAGTGGTGGCCGTCTCGAAGCTTCAACCTGTCGAGAAAATTCGTTGGCTCTACGATTTGGGTCAAAGGGATTTTGCAGAAAACTATGCGCAAGAAGGTTTAGAAAAAATTGAACAACTCAAAGATTTAAATATTCGATGGCACTTTATTGGCTCGCTGCAAAAGAACAAAGTGAAGATGGTCGTGGGTCTATATGATCTCATTCATTCTGTCGATTCTTTATCCCTCGCCGAAGTTCTTAACCGAAAAGCCTCTGAGATGGGTCTTCAGCAGAAGATTCTTTTGCAAGTGAACCTCTCTCAAGAAGAGTCTAAAGGTGGTTTTGATGAACCGAGCTTTGTCAGCTCCTTACCTGAACTCACGAAGTTAAAGAATATTTCTCCGATGGGTCTGATGACAATGCCACCCTTACAGAATCAACCTGATGAAAATCGAATCTACTTCCAAAAATTGAAGTCGCTCTTAAGCCTTTTTAAAAAATACTTCCCCCAGGCTCATGAACTTTCTATGGGAACGAGCTCTGATTACCTAGTTGCTGCCGAGGAAGGCGCGACCCTGGTGCGACTGGGCACAATTCTTTTTGGAGAAAGACCAAAAAAGATTTGAGAATTAAAACGCTCTCCCCCTACAATAGAGTGAAGGGGGTCATCATGAAACCTCAACTCAGTCCACGTTTAGCCTGGGAGCTCAAATTGGCACTTCGGTATAAAATCGGGTTTATTGGTACTGGGAATCTCGCACAAGCCATGATCAAAGGTCTCATTGAAAATAAAGTTGTAGAACCCAATCAGCTTTATGGTTGCAATCGATCTCCGGGAAAACTTCAGAAGACAGTGGAAACTTACGGAATCCACTCTTGCTCGACGGCGGAAGAGCTCATCGAAACTTGTGACATTGTTGTCCTGGCCATGAAACCTCAAGACTTGCCAGCAGCCATTGATCCGTTGGCAGCAAGCTTCAATGAGAACCAAATTGTCATTTCTCTGGCCGCAGGAATTACTCTACGAATGCTCGAGAAGAAACTTTCTCAGGCGAGAATCATTCGCCTCATGCCGAACACTCCCTCTCTCATTTCACGAGGAGTGATTGGGTACGTGGCCAACGATGATGACTCAAGCCTAGAAGCCATCATTGAAGATATGTTCAATCCTTTGGGCTATGTCCTCAAAGTCGAAGATGAAGATCAGTTTGAAGCTTTGACTGTTTCCTGCTCGAGCGGAACTGGATTTGTGTTTGAACTCATGATGTACTGGCAAGATTGGATTGAGGAGAGGGGCTTTCCCCCTGATGTGGCCCGAAAAATGACAGTGGAAACTTTTCTAGGAGCTTCCATGCTTGCGGCCCAATCCAACCAATCAAGTCTTGAAGACTTACTGGCGAAAGTGACTTCCAAAAAAGGAATCACAGCAGCTGGACTTCAGTCTATGAGAGAACTCGAAATAGAAAGAGCTCTGCGCTATTCCTTCGAAAAGGCCGCACTTCGCAACCAAGAGCTTGCGAAAGACAATTAGGAACCCTATCCTGAAAGAGTTCCTGTTCATGGATTCAAGGAGGATATCTATGAAAATTACTCCGATTGATATTGCCCACAAGTCTTTTAATAAAAAGATGTTTGGACTTGATGAAAACGAAGTGCTCGATTTCATGCAAAATCTCGCCGCACAAATGGAAGAGCTCATTCACGAAAGAAATTCTCTCAAAGAGCTTGTCCGCGAGAAAGAAATCCAACTCAATGAATTTAAAGAACGCGATCAAATCTTAAAGTCGACGATTGCAACAGCCTCACAGATGTCCGATCGTTTACGGTTTGATGCTGAGCGAGAAGCAAAATTGATTATCGCTGATGCTCAACAAAAAGCAGAAATTATTGTTCGAGACTCACGAGATTCATTGAGAAAAATCTATAATGAAATTTCAGAACTCAAAAGAGCTCGTCTTCAATTTGAGGCGAATCTCAAAGCTCTGGCGCAGGCCCATCTCACTCTCTTAGAGCAGGGAGATCGCTTTATGCCTAATATTGGTCTGAATAGTATGACTGTCGAAGCTGAAACGACAATGAATTCTCGAAGCTCCGAAGTTTCTCCGCTCTCAATTCGCTAATCAAGCTTCAGAAGAGGACTTCTCGGCGAGAAGTCCTCGGTAACCGTCTAAAACATAAAAACAATTGATAAGCCCTCTCCCTGTAAGCTCCTCGGTGAGTGCTTGTGACGTTTTACCATCCTCGCATAAAACCAGAACAGCGTGATGGAGCGGGAATTTTTGCTCAGAAAAAAAATGAAGAAGACTTTCTGCTGATACTTCCGCACCAGAAAACTGATAGCGCTCAAGATGTTCAAATTCAGTTTTTGCAAGGAAACCTTTCAAATCCACTCCCAGATTCACAAACAAAAAAGGAATACGATTCTGGATTAGATTCTCGAACTGAAAAAGACTGATGGGTAGGGACATCGAATTTCCTCTCTATTTGGTGGTTTGAGCCGCACTCGGAAGGACCGCCAACAAAGAAACCACGATCAAAAATCCGCAAATAGCAAAAAAGCTAGAAATT
Organism: Pseudobdellovibrionaceae bacterium; assembly: GCA_046315835.1. Lineage (GTDB taxonomy): Bacteria > Bdellovibrionota > Bdellovibrionia > Bdellovibrionales > Bdellovibrionaceae > JAJTIC01. The sequence goes on from JBKCXY010000287.1 coordinate 10,839, forward strand.
AAAAACGGAAACGAAATACTCACCATTTGGTAAACAGCCCCGCCAATCAGTGGACCCAGGATTCTCCCCAGTGAAGCTGTACCT
>JBKCXY010000288.1:0-17785 GCA_046315835.1 Pseudobdellovibrionaceae bacterium
TGTCAGAATAAGGCTGAGAGCGATGGAGAGAGCCACTCCAAAAAAAGAGGCAATCAGTCCCAGAACACCAAACTCGATGAGTAAACTTCTTTGAACTTCGAAGGGCTTTGCCCCCAGAATCTTCAGCATATTGAGATCCCATATTCGCATTTGGACTTGATGTTGAGCCATGGAAAACAGAACCACAAAACCCGCCAGTAAAGATAAAGCTGCCATGAGCTCTAAAGACCAAGTCATTTTTTCGCTGAGTTCAAAGATCCGCTTCACAGACCGGGCAACATCAACCATGGAGACGTTGGGAAAACTTGCGACCAAAGCATCTTGAAGTTGAACGACTTCATTGGGTGGCATTTGAGGAATAGCGCCCAGGAAGGTTTTCGGAGCTTGTTCCAAAACACCGGACTGAACCAAAATGAAGAAATTAGGCTGAAATGAATTCCACTTCACAGTTCTAAGGCTTGTGATCTTCCCTGTCATCTCAACGCCCTGAATATCAAACTTTAGAATATCATTCAGCTTTAGGCCCAAACGATCTGCGTATCTCTTCTCGACAGAGAGCTCGAAAGGATTTTCAGGATTACCGTCCCAGCTTCCTTGGTAGAATTTGCCGTCGACAATTTCCTCTGAAGAGGACAACTGATCACGATAGGAGAGATTCACGCCCCGATTCCTGAAGCGGACTTCGGCTTCTTCTTCACGAGACTGGATTTGGGAAGCGTCTTCGACTCGCTCATAACTTTCACCGTTAACAGCTAAGATTCGCCCACGAACCATAGGGCTTTTGAATTCCATTCTGATATTACGTTCATTCAAAAAGCTGACTAAGGGATCAATTTGATCATCTTGAATATCGAACATGAACAAAGAGGGCAGTTTCAAGTTTCTCGGCGATTCAAGATCAGCCTTCAAACTCTCTTTCAGCTGTGGCATCAAATTAATAAGAAGACTTCCTAACCCCAGAGCAACAACTGCAGACACAGAAGCTACAGGTCTTCTTTGCAGCTGAAGCAAAGATTGTTTCACGTACCATAACAAGTCTTTCGGAAAGTATTTCAGTGCTTTGATGAGCAGCCAGCCAATTAAGAGCAGTACCACCAAAGAAGCAAAGAAAAGTCCCACAAATGCAGATCCGACTTTGATCGAATTCGCCTGCCAAACAGACAGGACATAGTAGAAAACCAGAGATGGTAAAAACAAAGCGGCATCAGTCCAGCGAAAGCCAAGCTTGATTTGGCTTTCTTCTTGGAAAAGCTGACTCAGCTTGATTCTTCGGATGGGATATAAAAATGGATAACAAACGATCAAGCTTCCTAAAGCTCCCATCAGTAACGCCAGGAAAGATGTCTTCAGGCTAAGCTGTAATGGGATATCGATGGGCGAAAGGGTTCTTAAAATTTGCGCCAGAAATGGAAGTAAAAAATAGGCGGCAATTAAGCTCACCACTGCGGCAATCAGCCCCAAGGCACTGAGCTGACCAATATACACCCACTGTGCTTGAGATCTTTGAAGACCCAACGAGTTCAGGATCGCAATACTTTTGAATCTCTGTGAGATAAAACTTCGATAAAGATAGGCCGTTCCTAAAGAAGCGAGGAACAAGGCGACTAAACTGACTAAACCCACGTAGTCCGACAGGTACTGAAGAGCTCGCGCTGAATCTTCACCGGCCTCTTCAGGATCTTCAAATCTCACCATCGGATCCGGCACAACAGTTTTCATTTGGGCCATGAGCTCACTCACAGAAGTTTCCGCAGGAAGCTTAAAAAGATAAACGTCACTTTTTGTTGATCCAAATTGGATCAGCTGACTTCGTTGAGCTACTCCCAGATCGAGGTAAATTTTGGGGGCCAGAGACGACAAGCGAAAAGTTTGGCTACTGTCTTCTTGAATCACATCGGCGATGGGGATCTTTAACTGGCCGATGGAAATTTCATCACCCACCTGAAGCTTCAATTGACTGAGAAGTTCCGGATAAACCCAAGCCCTTCCTTGCTGAAGAGCTTCTTTTGAGGAAGTTGATTGAATTTTTTCACCGGAACCTAAAATCAACTCACCATAGAAGGGATAAGTCTGATCAATGGCTTTGACTTGAACTAATCGTGAACCACCCTTTGAAGCGACCATCGAAAAGAATTCAACAAGACGTCCCTCTTGCGCCCCTTGAGGAAGCTTCCCGCGAATTGCTTTGATTTCGTCATCACGAATATCTCTCCGAGACTCAACAGCCAAGTCAGCTGAAAGAAAGTTCTTTGAATTTGCTTGAAGTGCAGTATCCATCGAGGACTTGAAGGCATCGAGGCAAAGAAATCCGGTCAATCCAAGAGCGAGATTGAGAATGAAAAAAGCACTGAATCGCTTATTATTTCTGAGCTCACGAAAAATCCAACGAATCATTGAAACTGCCCTAGCCTCAGAGTTAACTGGCGATCACATCGTTTGGCGAGCTGTTCACTGTGGGTCACAAGGATGGTTGTCATTTTTCTTTTTTTGACAGCATCGAAAAATACATCCATGACTTTCTCGCCAGTTTCAGTATCCAGATTTCCACTCGGCTCATCCGCAAGTAAGATTTTCGGATTGACGACAAGTGCCCGCGCTATCGCGACTCGCTGACATTCGCCACCTGAGAGCTGACCTGGAAAGTGAGTGAGCCGATGACCTAATCCCATTAATTGGAGCATCTCTGTGGCCTTCTTCTCAATCTCGTTCTCACCCAAAATCTCCAAAGGAAGCATCACATTTTCGAGAGCTGTCAGATGATTCATCAGATGAAACTGTTGAAAGACGATACCGATATTGCGCGCTCGGAAGTCCGTCATTTCCTCTTCAGTCAGACGAGTCATCTCAGATCCAAAGACTTCGATACTCCCGCTATCTGGACGATCTAATCCCGCCAGTAACGAAAGCAATGTGGACTTTCCAGAGCCCGATTGCCCAACAATCGCGACAACTTCGCCCTCTTTAACTTCGGCTTTAAGACCCTTCAAAACCTCGATGCCCAAGTCAGCTTGTTGGTAAGACTTTTTGATTTCATTGAGTTTCAAGCTCATAAGTGTCCTTTCAGCTGCTGGAAAAGATACTCAGCCACAATCTGGTAGCCTTTTTCATTCGGATGAATTCCATCTGGCAAATTCAATTCGGGCTTACCAGCAATGTCTTTGAGGAAAAAAGGAATCAGCGGAATCTGATGCTTTTTGGCCAACCGACTGTACATGTTCTGAAACTCTTTGCGGTAGGTCTCGCCATAGTTAGGAGGCATGAGCATTTCAGCCAGAATAATTTTGATTTTGGAATTCTGTGCAAGCAAAATCGCTTCACTAAGATTCTTCTCAGAGTCTGCCACTTTCAAACCCCTCAAACCGTCATTAGCCCCCAAGGCCAAGAAAATCACATCAGGTTTATTTTTGAGCTGCCACTGAAGTCGGCCTTTCGCAGAGGCCGTTGTGCTTCCGCTAATCCCTGAATTGATGACCACCCAATTAAAACCCGCATTTTTCAATTTAGCTTCAAGAAGGGCCGGGTAGGCTCTTTCCCGGGCAACGCCGTATCCCTCTGTGAGAGAGTCACCGAGCGCGAGGATTTTTTTGGGAGTTGGATTTTGAGCCCAGACCAGAACTGGAAAAAGAATAAAAAAAAGACTGGTTTTCATAAGATTGCTCCTCGAAAACCAGTCTCTTAGAATTTCATTAGACTGTCGACTTGTTAATTATCGTCTTCCGCCGCCGCCGAAACCGCCACGGCCACCGCCGCCACGGCCGCCACCGAAACCACCACGACCACCACCGCCGCCGCCTTCGCGAGGAGCTTGAGGACGAGCTTCAGAAACGTTGATGTTTCTTCCACCCAAGCTTTGACCATTCATTTTTTCAATAGCCTGGTCAGCTTCAGAGTCTGATTCCATCTCTACGAATCCAAAGCCCTTGCTGCGGCCAGTTTCACGATCAGTGATAACTTTTGCAGAAGAAACTGCTCCGAACTTTGAAAATTCAGCTTGAAGAACTGAATCATCAACAGAGTATGGCAAGTTGCCGATGTACAATTTTTTTCCCATAGAAACCTCCTGGGGACTGTAAAAACCGTGACTCTACAGGAACAAAGAACACCTTCGGAACCAGAGAACTCACAGAACACTTATAAAAAGCGTATATCAGAGATCTGTAAATTTTCAAAAAGATTTAAGACCTCATATTGTTAAACTGCAGGGGAACGGGCCAATTGGACTTTTTGACGGCCTGAATGGTGATTTGTAAGTCGTCGATACTCTTCCCAGTGACCCTCACCTTATCATCCATAATCTGGGGCTGAACCTTCAGTTTCGAGTCCTTAATCAATTTTACGATGTCCTTGGCCACTTCTTTTTCAATTCCCTGAATTAAAACAACCTTTTGGCGGATCATCTGACCACCCGCGGGCTCTTCTTTTTCAAACTTCAGGACTTTGATATCTAGCCCCCGACGGTGCACCTTGGATTGAAGAATATCTTTCATGGCACCGAGTTTATAGTCATCGTCGGCCAAAAGACTGATCTCTTTTTTATCCCATTTAAGCTCTGATTTGCTGCCGCGGAAGTCATAGCGACCTTGGATTTCCTTGATCGCTTGGTTCACAGCATTGTCGATTTCCTGCATGTCCAATTCAGAAACAATATCAAAAGATGGCATGTTTTCAGACCTCGAGCTTAGTGATGGTGATGGCCACCAGGTCCGTGAGCGTGTCCATGAGCAATTTCCTCAGGAGTCGCGACCCGAGAATCTTTCATTTCAATTTCAAACTCCAGAGCTTGCCCAGCGAGAGGATGATTTCCATCGAGAGTCACATGTGATTCAGAGATTTTTGAAACGCGAACCACTTTCACTTGGTCTTGCAATTGAAGCTGCAAAAAGGCGCCAATTTCAATTTTTAGATGAGCGAGTTCTTCTTTAGGAACATCCATCAGCATTTTTGGATCCTGAACACCGTAAGCTTCTTCTGCTTGAAGCTTTACTGTCTTATGGGTGCCGATCAACATGTCTTTAATCTCTTCCTCGAGTTTCGGAATAATCTGCCCCGCACCTTCCAAAAATGCCAGCGGACCATCATGAGACGAGTCCAGGATCTGACCCTGTGAATCTTTCAAGGTGTAATTGATGGTGAGCACGCGTTTAGGTGTTAAAGCTGACATGGGACCTCCTCGACCGGAATCATTTTATGGCATTCATAAATCACTCTTATAGGTTTAGCTCAAGAGATTTCCTCTTGAAAATGCCTAAAATAGCAGCGATCCTGGGAGAGATGCAGGTCGAGACCCAAGAGCCTCAAAAACTCGCTTCTCAATCCAGTACCTCTCGCTCATTGCTGCTCAACGCTTCGTATGAGCCTATGAAAGTCGTATCTTGGCAGAAAGCCCTTATTCTCTGGTTCCAGGATAAAGTGGAAATTATCGAGTATCACAATCTCCACGTCAGATCGGTCCGCGCGAGCTTTCAGCTGCCGAGCGTCATAAAGCTGAAATCCTATGTCCGCCCCAGGGGCTATGGAGCCGTTCGCTTCTGCCGTGAAAATGTTTACATCCGAGATAACTTCACCTGCCAATACTGCGGAGATCGACTCCCGGCAAAACTCTTGACCTTGGATCATGTGGTCCCCGTGAGCAAACAAGGTCCGAAAAGTTGGACCAACGTGGTTGCTGCTTGCCGCGATTGCAATCAACGAAAAGGAAATCGCACACCAGTCACTGCGAATATGCCCCTTCTCACTGAACCGGTGATTCCGTCTTGGCTCCCTTCTCCCGATTTTGACATGCGCTCGAATCACCTACCCACATCCTGGCTTCAGTACTTGCAGTTCAAGGCTGGCTGAAATTCAATAGAGGCATGGACATTGTTTTCCTTCCAGCTAAAGAAACACATGATCTTCGCCATTCTGTTCTGAGACCCGCCCAGCCAAGAAGCTCTGTGCTCTATGTGGGCGACGACGCTGAAACATCATTTCATCTCGGGATAAAATTCGAAAACCAGATCATTGCAGTCAGTACTTACCATCTTGAATCTTCTCCGCTCTTCCCGAACACAGAGCGCGCCTATCGACTGAGAGGAATGGCCGTAAAGCCCCTTTTCCGTCGACAGAAAATGGCTGAAAGAATGTTTCTGTTTGCAGAACAAGAATTGAAACACAGAGATTGTGATCTCTTGTGGTTTCACGCTCGAAAATCTGCTTTTCCCTTCTACGAAAAAATTCAGTGTCATTATGCGAGCGATATGTTCGAGATCGAGGGAATCGGGCCTCATAAAACCATGTACAAAAGAATTCTCTCTCGATAAGCTCGAAGGAAGATGAAATCAATCCAGAATGAAAAAATTCACAAAATCCTCGTACGACATCTCGTTCATATCGTTTCTGAAACTAATGGGATCTCACTCAACGACACTCTTGAACTTCTTGCAAACTCGCCTCTCAAAGCGGAATCTCAGGAGGATTGGGATAAAGTGGATGAGTTTCGGCATTGGGTTTCATTGTTTCAAGTCAACAAAGCGACCATGACCGACTTGCTCAATCACCCTGTCTCCAATGTCTTGTTCGAGTTTTTTAAGCGCTTTCCCCTGAAATACAAAGAAGAACACATACACCTCACGGGAAGCTTGACGGCAGATTTTATTTTTCCCCGACTCAAAAAGCTCCTCGATGGCCCTCATCAAGAGGTCTACAAGAAAAAGATCACCGAAGTGTATGGGAATTCAGCTTGGCCGATTCAAAGTGCAGAGGACGTTGATCGACTGATTCGCCTGCGTGAAGACGAAGGCTTTTTAACTTATCTCAGAATTCTCTATCTGCCGAAACTTATTCTGGTGGATAAACAGGCTCATTTTGAATCTGCTTATCACATGGCCAAAGAGCTTTATGAAAAATACAACGTGGGCAGCATCCGCCTAAAATTCTCTTTGTCGCGAGCCTCGAGTAACACCCTTGAACAAATTCCTGGAGCTGATGATGTTGCTCCAGAAGATGTGATTTTAGGCCTTTATGAAGGTTTCAAAAAGTTTCAAGAGAAACACCCGGAGTTTCAGTTTATTCTTTCCCCCTCATTTCGAAAAGAAGCGAGCTTCTTCGATGCTTCCAAATATAAAACTCGCAAAGAGCATTTCGAAGCCCAGGTTGATGAAATTGTGAAAATGCTCGATAAATATCCTTTCCTTGCCAAGCATGTCACGGATGTCGATACCGTGGGCTCAGAGAATGAACTCTATCGTAAAGAGCATTTCAATGAGTTCCAAAAAGGGTTTCGGAAGCTTCAGTACCGCGGCTTCACGATTCGATCTCACCACGGCGAAACTTTTCATACCTTAAAAAAGGGAATTCAAGCTGTCGATAATGCCATGAATATTTGGCATATCGATACTTTGGAGCATGGACTCGCCCTTGGCATTAATCCCAATTTCTACTTTCATCGGATCTATCAACGGGTCATTGCGAAGAACCAAAACTCGCAAGCGATTGGAGCTCAGGATCTTGACTATAAGGAGATTTCAGAACTGGATTGGGGTCGAAACACCGCTGTGAAGGAAAAGATTCTTGCTGGCCAGAAGCTGAATGAAACTGAGACTATTCATTTTATCAAGGCCAAATTTCATACCGCACGAGAAGTCGAACACTATCAGCACGATGTGCTGAATCGAATGATTCAAAAAAATGTCTCTCTGATTTCTCTGCCTTCGTCGAACAACAAACTCACTGGCCAGTTTGAAGATTACAAAGATCATCCCTTTTCCTGGTGGGAGAAAAAGGGCGTGCAGCTCGGCGTGGGCACCGAAAACTACGTGACCTTGAATACCAATTACATTCAAGAAATTCTGATTGTTCTTCTGACAGATCCTGATGCCCTTAAAATAACTAAACTTCTCATGGTCACGACGGGTGAAACCCGACGACCATTTATTAGCCACCTTCTGTGGAAGATGCGAAAGGACTTATGAGATCTTTTCATCGTTTACTGTTTGTTTGGATTCTCGGTTTTGCCAGTGGTCTTCCCCTCGCGCTGACAGGTACAACTCTTCAAGCCTGGATGACTGTCGATGGAATTGATGTCGCCACCATTGGATTCTTAAGTCTTGTGGGCCTTCCCTACACTTTCAAATTTTTATGGGCGCCGCTCATGGATCGCTTCGAGCCTCCGTTCTTTAAACGACGAAAAGGTTGGCTCTTGATCACTCAGCTGCTTTTGGCTCTTGTCCTATTTGGGATGTCCACGTTCTCTCCCTCAGTCAATATTCAAGCTTTTGGATTGATGGCTGTCTTGATTGCTTTCCTATCCGCCTCTCAGGACATCGTGATCGATGCCTATCGAACCGATGTCCTTCATGCTGAGGAGCGAGGGCTCGGGTCTTCTCTCACTGTCTTTGGTTATCGCTTGGCCATGATTCTTTCCAGCGGTATTGCCCTGATGTGGGCTGATACCAATGCGGGTTACGGATGGAGTTGGCCAGAAATTTATCGAGTGATGGGGATCATCATGCTTTGCGTGGCCGGCCTTACTTTCTTGGCCTTGCCTGATATTGCTGAGAACCGAGCAGCTCGACCAGAGAGTAATGCAAAAAGAGACCTTTTGGGATTCTTAGCTCTCACAGTGACAGCCTTTGCTGGCTATTATCTAACATCTCAAGTGCTGGACCCCTCCCTCAAGGCAATCTATGCATCAGGTTTACCTGAAGGTAGCGAGATCCCCAATGATGCGAAAAAATGGCTCGACCTTGTTTCTCTGTTGATTGGTCTCGGAATCACTTTGCCGGTGGCCTGGTGGGTTTCTCAGAAAGTCCAGTTTGAAACTCTCAATCGATCTTTGAAAAATTACTTTTCAATGAAGGGAGCCCTCGGCTTTCTCGGATTTATTATCCTTTATAAACTGGGAGATGCTTTTGCAGGATCATTGCTGACGCCGTTTCTTCTGAAAGGCGTTGGATTTGCTCAAGCAGAGGTTGGTGTCCTCAACAAAGTCATCGGCATCTGGCTGACGATCTTTGGCGCCATTGCCGGCGGAGCTTTAATGATGCGTTTAGGCCTTTACCGATCGTTGATGCTGTTTGGCGGCCTCCAGCTGATTTCTAATTTTGGTTTTTATGTTGTGGCGATCCTCGAGAAAGGATCTTGGGGTGGATTCACTCTTCCCGCTTTTGATCTTTTGATTGTATCTCTCAAAGAACCAACCAATGTGGATCACCTCTTATTGTTTGCTGTCAGTCTTGAAAACATCACTGGGGGCATGGGAACAGCCGCTTTTGTGGCCTTTCTCATGGCGCTTTGTAATCAAAAGTTCACAGCCACGCAGTATGCGTTGCTCTCTGCCTTTGCCTCGATTGGTCGGGTCTGGGTCGGTCCACTTTCGGGTGTCCTTGCCACAACGATTGGTTGGCCAACATTTTTTCTTTTCTCAGCCGCCATGGCCTTTCCGGGACTCTATGTTCTTTATCGCTTAAAAGATTCTGTCAAAGGGCTTGAAGCACCACAAGGAGTCTCAAGCTTAGATGACTAAATGTCTCTCGATTGCTCTTCTCCTTTGGAGTCACAGTCTCAAAGCGGATCCACTGATTGAGTCAGAATCCGCGAAAGATGGCCAAATAGATGAAGTGATCGCCGCTTGCGCCCAGGCCAGAAAGAAAGATGAAGTTTGCGATGCCATCGTAAAACTCAGAAGTATTGGCACTGATGCCGTGGAAGTCATCAAAGAATTTGCGAACTTAACTCCAGCTCAATACTTTGCTCTGACTGTGGTCAACGCTGCAGCCCAAGGACGTATTCGGATTCGCACCCGCCCCAGTTGGGCCCCACACCTTGAGCAAACGATCGATATCAAAGATGAGTCCGTACTCATCACCGTCTCAACAAAATTCTAAGACTAATTTCCTTTTTCTTTTGAAAGAACATAGTTGTCGCGCACCCAGACCCGAATGTGCTTCAGAAAGTGATCGGTCGCTCCAAAGAAGACAAGATGAATATTGAACTTCGGTGGGTTACCTGGAACTTCCTCAACATAATTCACTTGTGCTAAGAGCTCGGGAGCTCCCACTTCATAGGGCTGCCACAAGACAAATTCTCGAAAGCTCCCTAAATTGATCTTACGATAGTAATCCATAATCAGCCCGGCCTCTGAGATTTCAGAAATCTGGACAGGACTTGCAACTTTGATTGTGTCTTGCAATTTAATGTTTTTAATCTCCACATCTTCCCCCACAAAATGAATTTGAGGGAATAGCGAATGCATCTTTTGGTTGAAGTAAACCCGATCTACAGGTTTAAAGTAGATATCTGTACAGTAGCCCGCGAAAGCTCTCTCTTCAGCATCCGAGAAATTTTGTTTTGAAAGCATGATCAGCTTTGGTTTGAATCCGGAAACTTTTTCATATTCTTGGAGAATTGTCGTCCATCTCTCTTTGCCCTGCTCGCCAAAAAACTTATGACTGACCAGTAAAAGATCTAACTTCTGCGGCAGTTTTGAATTCTTGCGCAAATGCTGGATGGACTCCTCTTTGTTGAGCTCAATCACATCCATTTGAAATCTCTGTGAATCTTTCTTTGCACCGACAACTTTAATCAGAAAAAGATTCTGATTGATACGAACTTCTAAAACCCAATCTACAGTGGTCGGAGGCACTGAATTGGTCATGATCTGCCGAAGAAGCTCTTTTCCCTTCAGATCTAGAGCTTGTTGAAACCAATTCCCTTTATTCTTGAGCTCGACTTCCGTGGTTCCAAAGAGAACCGGGGAAGTCGACTTACCATCAGCGCCTTGAGTCCCCAAGAAAGAGTTTCCCGCAGAGTTAAAGTTGAGAGTCACGATCCCTTGTGCCTGAAACGCTTTGATCGATTTATCTCTCTGCTCCCAGGCCGACTTGGGATCAAACTCAGCATAGAAATCAGCAAAGTTTTTGTAATACAAGACCTGTACGCCCCCAAATCTTTTCTGAAGGTGCGTGAGAAGACCCCCTAATTGATCCTCATCTTCGTCGATCATAAGGAAGTTCAGATTTTCGGTCGGCGCCCCTGCCGCTTTTGCTATTTTTGAAGTGAGTTGGGTTGCGCCCGGATGTCGTGTCTTCTTGCGAATATTGGAAATTTGAGTGGGATCATTGGAGAAATAATGGAGCTCACATCGAAACAGATCTTGAAAGTGAGGGTGTTTCTCACAAGTCCGGCACACTGCGATCACAGATTTCTGACGTTCAGAAAGAAAATGAGAACTATAGTACTTGGCAGCAGATCCCACGGGAATCTGCCGATCTGATGCCGTCGTAAAACCAATATCAGACATCTCTTCGATCTGTACAGCCTTGAGCATCTCGATCACTGAGGTCGTCTTCTGATTTGTAATGGTGTATTTTGAGGGCGGATGACGACCATCGATCGCAAAGGTCAGATGTTGAATCAAAATCAGTTTATCAAAAGGCTTGAAGATAATATTATTAAGGATGCGATCTTCCAGTTCCTCTTTTTTAAAATCTGGCTTATCAAACGCCATGAGAACAAAGGCCGTAGGGTCCTCAGCCGTGCATATTTTTCGTTGAATGAATAAGTCCCGAGTCCTTTTCAGTAAGCCTAGCTGCTCAGAACCGAGGAACTCCACTTTAGAAATTACGGCTACCAGCTGATGTGCTTCTTCAGTCAAAGGCGGTTGAGAAATTCCTTCGGGAACACTTCCGCCTTGAGAAATCGCAGAAGGACCTTGGGTCATCATGAGCTTGAGCCAATCCGCAAAATTTTGAAGCTTGGTAAAAAATCGGACTTGAATCTTAGGATCAATGGCAGATATAGCTTCCGCTATTTCTTTCTGAAATTTAAATTCGTCCTCCAGGATGTAGACAAATCTCACGATAAACCCCTCAACGTCAGTCTAAGGGTTGCCTGGGATAACTTCAAGACTTGATTTCGGCCGAGTCAATCTCAAAGAGAGTTTCTAGATCACTCATGGCTTGCTTTGCCGTTTGTATAATTTGAGCTTCGTCTTGATAGACGGCGTGCTGGCGAGCTAGAAACTCCAAGTCGTGTTTCCGAAATCGGTCTACTGTTAGCTTTGACTCTTGCTCTGAGAGGCCAAGCCCATTCAAGAGCTTCTCAGCCATGAGCACTCACGAGTTGTGACCTTTCCGCCAAACTCTGAAGAACAATCGCTGTTGAAGACAACTTGAAGCGATCCCAATCCGAAGACAGATTTTCTCAGCACCCACAGCCGTGAGGGTTGAAGCTCCAATCCAATAATGAACATCAGCAATACAACACCCAACTCGGCAATATGGAGAATGCTTTCTGAGTCCCAAACTAGACCTGTAACCGAGGGACCTAAAATAATCCCAGCAATCAAATAACCCTCCCTCTCTGATGATAGTCAAGTTTTGCGATCTCTCAATAATTCTTGCTTCGAATTTGTCTGTTAGCAATTGATAATAGATCCATGGATGAAATCTCCGCTCGACTACAAATTGCCCTAGAGTCTCATCAAATTGGTGTTTGGGACTGGAATATTGAAACCAATCACCTTCATTGGGAACCCTTCATGTATACAGTGTTTGGTTTAGCGCCCAAAGAATTCAATTCGAATTTTGAGGCCTGGGAGCAAACGCTTCACCCCGAAGACCGTGAGCGATCAAAAATTGAAGTTCAAGATGCTCTGAGTGGAAAAGGCAATTTCAATTCAGAGTTTAGGATTCTCAAAGGCGGTAGGGAAGTTAGATATATCCGGGGCAGTGGAAGAGTTTTCTTCAACGATAAAAAACAGGCCATACGCATGGTTGGTTGCAATTGGGACGTGACTGACGAGCGAGCGAACCAGATGGCACTTGTGCAAGCTTCAAAAATGGCCAGCCTTGGCGAAATGGCGAGTGGAATCGCCCACGAAATCAACAATCCCCTTTCGATCATTATCGCAAAAATCATACAAATGCGAAAGAAGCATAGCCCCAATGAGAGCCTGCTTGCAGATCTTGATAAAATTGAAACAACGACACTTAGAATTTCAAAAATTGTCCATGGTCTCCTCACCTTTTCACGGGACTCAAAGGAACAGAACTTAGAGACAACAAGGCTCAGTAAATTGATTGAAACCTCATTGGATCTTGTGCGAGAACGCCTGAAGACAAAACAAATTGAGCTCCGAATCAGCAACGACTTGCCTCCGGACTTCGAGTTTTCCTGTCGATCGATTCAAATGAGTCAGGTTCTGATCAATCTTGTGAATAACTCTGCTGATGCCATCGAATCCTTACCCTCGAAATGGATTGATCTCAAATTCTCACAAATTCACGAGAGACTCAGAATTGAAGTGATCGACTCAGGGGCCGGCATTCCCTTAGAAATCTATGAAAAAATTATGCAGCCATTTTTTACCACGAAGCCCCTGGGGAAGGGGACGGGCCTAGGACTCAGCATCTCTCGTGGTATCGTTGAAAGCCACAACGGGACTTTCGAAATCGATATCAATCACCCCAACACTTGTTTCGTTATTCATCTTCCCCTGACTCAGTAAATATTATCTGTCAAATTTTAGAACACTAGATATCTCCAGCTTCATGGGCTACCTTGCAAGGCATGAAAACTAAAGCTGTCCTCCTTATTTTCCTCATTCACCTGGTTTCCTCAAAATCCTTTGCTGCCATTGAATTAATGACAGCCGTGAGTGCCTATCGGAATCAGTCCAATGGTGATTCTGTCATGTTGAAGGATAGGGCCGGGCAAGTCGTGGGTGAAATTAATTGTGAGGGAGAATCGAAAGTCATCCTCTTAGATGGCGACACCAATCCGGAATTTAAAATTTTGAATTTAAAAACTTGTGTGGAAGTTCAACAGTGGGCTCTGAACAATCTGACTGGCAAGGAAAGAAGACTGCTGATTCGACTGAATACAACTTCATTACTCGTCGAAAATATCGAGATGAAGTAACTTGAGATAAATCGTGGGGTTTAAGTCTATGATGGATGGGCTCAATTTGAAAACTTGGACGGCTTCAGTGTTTGCGGCCTTCCTCTTTGGGACAGTCTCAGCCCAGGCACAAGACTTCGCCTTTTGGGCAAAGTCCAATTTGAGTGGTTCTGGATTCGCTCGCTTTGGGAATTTCACCATTGAAAAAAAGTGGTCCCGAGGCGTCTATGAAACAAACGGTTATCAACCTCTCTTCCTCGATGAGTCACTGAACTGGCGAAATCAAGTCCAGGAAGTACGCTCGGTCCTGACCTCTGCGCATTTCAAAGGTCTCAATGCTAACGAATATTGGAATTCATATTTTGACGAGCTCATTTCTCAGCCCGGCTTAGAAGCTAAATTCAGTGCCGAAGTCCTGCTGACTCACGCCCTGACGCTCTACCTTCGTGATTTGAATGTGGGCAGACTCCCCCAATCAGCGATGACTTCACAAACCCAGTTCAAGAAAAAAGAGTTCGTTCGATTTTCTGAAATTCCAGGGCTGATCGGTTCAAATGTACCACTCCCGCAAGCGGTGATGGCTTTTGAACCTCAATCTGAAGACTATCAACGCCTCCTCAATGAATTGCGCCGAATTCTAGAAATTGGAAAATCCCAATGGCTGACAGTGGCTTCCTCTGGCGTTCTAAGACCTGGACAGTCTCATGCATCTGATGTGCTCTCTCTCCGACAAAAGCTCACCCAGCTTGGGTATTCAGTTCCATCTCAAGGCTCCGCCTATGATAACCCCCTTCAATCTGTTGTGATGGACTTTCAACGAAATTCTCTGCTGGCTGCCGATGCCGTGGTTGGGCCTCAGACTCGTCACCGCTTGAATATTTCTTTTGATAACTATGTCAATCTTTTAAGAATCTCGCTCGAAAAATGGAGATGGCTGCCTACCAATCTCTATTTCCCGAATTTAAGTCGTCCGACTCAAAAGCATGATCGTTTTGTTTTTGTGAATGTGGCTCATCAAAACCTGAAGCTCTTCGAGTTTGGCCAAAGAGTTATGCAAATGCCCGTGATCGCAGGAAAACCTGAACACAAAACACCTCAGAGAATTGATTTCATGGCGACCATCACGATCAATCCCTTTTGGACAGTCCCTCGAGGAGTCCTCGAGCGAACAATTCTTCCAGCTGCTGCCGAAAATCCAAATTACTTCACTCTGAATCGATTTCGCATCACGGACTCGAGTGGCCGGGAAATCAATCCTTCCTCAGTCAATTGGAAGAATCCCAATCGAAACCAGGTCTTCTCTTGGACGTATCGACAATTTCCTGGTCCTAATAATGCTTTAGGCTTTTTCCGATTTGATCTCGCCACGGGGGATGAATATTACCTCCACCACACCTCCGCCAGCAATCTCCCTATCTTTGCGACTCCTGACCGTCTTGCGAGCTCAGGATGTGTTCGGCTGTCTGACCCCACGGCTGTTGCGGAGTATGCTTTCCAAGTGATCGGCACTAAAGAAACAAAGTTGTCGACCAGCGAACCTTTTCGTGGAGATCGAGACCAAATTCTTTCAATCATTGCAAATCCTGAAGCCTATCCTTCGCAGAGAATTCCTCTGGCGCGTTCCTTTTATGTCTACCTCACTTACTTCACCGTGGAGTTTGATGATCAAGGACGCCCTAAAGTTGCGTCAGATGCCTATGGCCAAGATCAAGCCCTCTTGACTGAACTCAATCGACCTGCTGGAGTGCTGCCTAGATAGGTGGCGCCATGTCGTTAGTCTCTGGTCATCAAATCACATACTCAACCAATGAAAAGACTCTGTTCAGAGATCTGACCTTTGCAATCTCTGCCGGCGACAGAATTGGACTTGTAGGCCCTAACGGGGCTGGTAAATCCACTCTCGTCAAAATCATCTTACAGAAACTAAAAAGCGAAACAGGAACCTTGGCTCATCAGAGGGGACTTTGTGTCGGCTTTCTTGAACAAACTCCTGAGTTTGATCCATCGGACACGCTCTTATCGGCACTCACTTCTGATAATGATGATCCTGATGTTTGGACTAAGGCTTATGAGTGGATCGCCAAATTGAATCTCAGCCAGTTCCCTGAATCCACTCCCATCCATGAACTTTCCGGAGGCTGGAGAAAGCGCGTCGCACTTGCTCGAGAGCTGATGAAGACTCCAGACCTTTTGGTTCTCGATGAGCCCACAAATCATCTCGACGTCCAAAGTATTATGTGGCTCGAGACTTTTTTAGCTAACTCTAATTTTGCCTTCCTTGTGGTCACTCATGATCGCTTATTTCTCCAAAGGGTTGTGAATAAAATTTGGGACCTTGATCCGAAAAATCCAAATTTTCTATTCAGCTCAGCGGGCGACTACGCGAGCTATATCTTGAACAAGCAGGCCCTTCTGGATTCTTTGCAAAGGCAAGAGCAAGTTCTGAAAAATACTCTCCGCAGAGAAACCGAGTGGCTGAGACGTGGGGCGATTGCTCGTCAGACCAAACAAAAGGCTCGCATTAACCAAGCAGAGAATCTCAAAGATACGGTTGAAGACTTGACTCAAAGAAATCGGAATCAAAGTGTGGGCATCACTTTTTCTGAAAGTGAAAAGAATGCGAAAAAATTGATTGATGTCGAGAATCTTTCAAAGACCTTCATGGGTAAAGTTCTTTTTGAAAATTTAAATCTTGTGGTCAAATCTAAAGATCGAATTGCATTGATGGGTGAAAACGGTTCGGGGAAATCGACACTGCTGAAGATCTTCCTTGAACAAGAAACGCCAACAACAGGAACAGTGAAGAAATTTGAAAAGCTCGAATTCAATTATTTCGAACAAGGCCGCGATACTTTGCAGCCGGAGCTCAGTGTTCTCAGAAATATTGTGGGAGAGGGCGATTACGTAAAGTTTCAGGGAAGCTATGTCCACGTGAATTCTTACTTAGAGCGCTTTCTTTTCTTTGGCAACAAAGTGAATTTGCCGGTGAAACAACTTTCCGGAGGAGAGCAAGCCCGGTTGCGAATAGCACAAATGATGTTGAAAGATTCGCAAATTCTGATTCTGGATGAACCCACGAATGATCTTGACGTTGAAACTCTGACTGTCCTTCAAGATGCCCTCGAAAATTTTCCCGGGGCTGTCATTCTGGTGACCCATGATCGATATTTTATGGATCAAGTCGCCAAAAAAATCCTCGCGTTTCCGCCAACAGGATCTTCCAAGAAAGAAATTCTGACTTTTGCTGATTTTGAACAGTGGGAAACTTGGTATCTTGAAGAGAAAGAACTGCTGCAATCACCTGCCGGAAAGGTTCAAACTCTCGGTGGAGATGGTCCCACCAAAGTGAAGGTGAAGTTATCTTTCAAAGAAAAATTCGAACTTGAGAATATGGAAGAAGCTATTCTTAAGCTCGAACAAGAGCTCGATGAAAATCAAAAAGAGGTCGAGAAAACAGATGTGATTTCAAATAGTTCCAAGCTTCTGGAGCTCACATCAAAAATTCAAAAGCTGCAGCAAGTGATCGAGAAAAAGTACGATCGGTGGGCTGAACTCACGGCAAAGTCGAAGGGCTAATAAAGTTTTTTGCCTCGCGTCTAGTGCGAAATATCATGACAGAACCCTAACGCAAAATTTAGGAATGCCTCTGCTATTTGATTAGAACGGCCACTGAAGAGTTTCAATAAGAGGGGGAAACATGCTTCGAAGTCTCGTCACTATTCTGCTCAGCACACTGGTTTTTGTTTTTTCTGCTCACGCGGGTAAGCCCCCAGCGGTTCTGCCGATGTACTACGGCGAAGATTTCTACAGATCCAAAGATAATCTCAAAGATGACACTCTCAGAGTCGCTTTGAATGAAATACTTAGAGGTGGACATGTTTCTTCACCGAAAGGTTACGATAAGATT
>JBKCXY010000289.1:0-2713 GCA_046315835.1 Pseudobdellovibrionaceae bacterium
CATCTTCCCTGGTCCTTTTCCGGCCTCTGGCCGGGATTTTGGCACACCATGACTCAAGATACAAGACCTACAGTTTTAGGGGATAACCGCCCACCTCTAGAGTTTGCAAAATCCCTTCGTCAATAACCTGTTTAAAATGCGGGTTACTTTTGAGTTGGCAGAAGCAGAATAAAACATCAAAAACGATAAGAATATTGTTGTCATCAGAGCCTGAGAGTTCCGAGATCATGGATTGTCAATAGAGTCACAAGGGCGATTGAATTGAATTCACTAGTGATGGAACTTTTATGTCTGGCTGTAAAGAAAACCAAGAAGCAGTCTATTCACTCGGTAACTTCGCCTGAACTTCTTTAAGAGCCCATGAGGCTATCTTAAAAGCATTCTCAGCCGTTGTTCGGTTCAAAGGAATTTGATCTTGTGTTTCTTCGGGGTATCTAAAAGCAATCGCGTAGATACTCAGCTGATCTGCCGGTCGTAAAACTTCGGCAAATGCGGGATTTAACTTTTCAATCAGGTCGACCAATTCGCGGATAATATGGGTCTTCCCAAATCTCAGTTTATGGTAGGTTAAAAAGCCCTTAATCGCTTTTTCTGCGGTCTGCTGGCTGTGATAAACTGAGATCTCAAGAAGTCGGTCGTTGTTTTGATTTAACATGAGCTGGGCGGCCAGAAGATCTGTGTTTGCCTTTTGTAGCCAAACTTTCCATGTTGGCGTGTATTGGCTCATAATTCGATTTCTCGCCCGGTGTTGGCTGCGGTCTCGGGGATTGATCCAAAATCAACACGACGAGCATTAAACTCGTCCTCGTTGTAAACCCAAACTTGAACTTGAATGCCAAAATCTTTGTGGAACTGTTGGCCGACTTCATCCATCACTTTGAAACGATCTGCACTGTTAAAGTGGCTGATCACCATTACGAAATCATAATCAGAATCTGGTCTTGCCGTTCCTTGGGCGCGCGAACCATACAGATACAGCCGCTTTGGCTGAAACTGCAACTTCAGCTGTTCGGTGATCTGATTCAGGATAAGGTTTGTGTCTTTAGTTTCCACTCTTTATTGATACCGATTGGCTCAGAACTAGACAAGGAAAAAGGGCGAGGGTTTGCGCCGTCGCCCTAGATTGCGTTTATTGGTTTCCCACTGATGGGGTTAGGCAAATGATCCGAACGAGGTCGTATTTTGGCCCTTCGCAAAAGGATTGGCTTCAAATATTGTAGGTATACCTTCGAAGTTTGTTGCGATACCTCTGCTTTGATTTCCGGGCAATTTCAAATTCAAAAGCAATCGCCTTTCCGTTCTGAGAAGTATACACTCCGTCAGGGGTCGCATCACCGCGGTAGCGTCTGTAAAATTCAGGGTCAAGGCACTTCAGTTGTCTGTCGTTGATCCAGTCAGTGCCTTGTTCGGATTCTTCGATTAGTAGTCTTGATTTTAAAACCTGAATATCGTGATCAAAAGTGCCCACATCAATTTGTTGAATGGGTTTCGCCGCCAACCTAGAAGGTTTCATATAGTGAATCAAGTAGAAAGCATATTTGGTTCCAATGTAGTAATTTTTTTGTTCGAATCGATACCTGACTGAAGTCAAATATCCCATCTCGATCAGCTGTCTTAGCCTTTCTCGGGCATCAATCTTCAGTATACGCAAGCGTTGGTGACTCAAAACTATTTAGGAAGAAAGGACAACTACTTTCTTACAAAGTACAAATTAACTTTTATATAAATGATGGTGCTTCGACTGACAGCTTCCCCTCTTGTCTCACACAAACAAAACTGAAAATCGACTCTTATTGGCTCCTTGTTTTACAAGAAACAGAAATCACCAACGAACACGCAAATTTCATAAGTCAATGTTGGCTTCATTGGTGCGGTAGCAGAGACAAGGGACAGAATTTTGAGTCAGTTT
The DNA here is from genome assembly GCA_046315835.1 of Pseudobdellovibrionaceae bacterium. GTDB lineage: Bacteria > Bdellovibrionota > Bdellovibrionia > Bdellovibrionales > Bdellovibrionaceae > JAJTIC01. Next base: position 1,910 of record JBKCXY010000289.1, read on the forward strand.
CTAATCACCTCGTCCGGGACTTTATTGCTGCTTTAGAGAAGAATGGTGATTATCCTCAGGAAATATTACTCGACAAAGGCCCCCTTCTCGAGGAAATGACAGATCGCGAGCAGTATCGAAGAGAGCCCAAAAATCCTGAAAGAGAAGCCTCTATGGAGTTCTAGACGGAGAAGTCATCTTCCATCGCCGTAAAAATCGATCAAAAGTATCCAGCTGGCTCGATTCCAAAAAAAGAAAATAGGGAGCCAGCATCACGAATGCAAAGCTAAAAAGAGACATTAAGAGCCCAATGCCGAAATGAAAAGCGACCCCAAAGACCAAAAGCGGGAACTTCAGTGGTTTGAACCAAACAAGAGCCGGAAAATAAATTTCAAAAAGAACAGTGGTGAAAGTGAGAAAAACGATGACCCAGGGAAAATGACTCATCCATGTCATATCCCAAATCACCATTTGAGGATTTGCAAAGACACTCCAAAGAGCAGTCCCATCCCACCAGGTTGACCCTTTGAGCTTTTCAAAACCTGTATACCCATAAATAATGCACAACTGGATCTGGATGACTCGGTAAAAAGCATTTGAAAGAAGATCGTGAGATTTCTCTTTGAGACTCTTTAGACCCAGCAAATGATTCAGGGAGTATCTGACCGCACAATGTGTGAAGCTCAAATATAAGAGAAAAAGTCCACCGATGAGGTCTGCTCCGAAAGCAACTCCATAATTTCTTTGAATAAACGAAGTATGTAAAACCCAAGTCAAAAGAAAGGTCGCTCTGACCCCAAGACCAAGTGTAAAGCACAAAAGACC
>JBKCXY010000290.1:0-13250 GCA_046315835.1 Pseudobdellovibrionaceae bacterium
ACCCAGAAGATGTGTGAAGATCACATGCCCCAGAAGCGTGGGAAGGGCCACGGTTCCTGCGATCGCAAGCCAAGTCTTCAGCGGATACTCAGTCCACGAAAGTCCCTGGCTTGTGCCGGAAATAAAAAAGGCCGTGGCTGCCACCGCATAGGCCATCGAAGTAAAATGCCAATTCGACATTTCAGCGCGAGCCCTCTTTCCGCAAATTAAGTACAGTGAATAAAGCAAGGCAGAAGCGAGGGCTGATAAGTTACCCGCTTGGAGAGTCGAATTCCAATGGGCCTCCACCAACAAATAGACGCCGCTGAAAGCAAACAAATAGGCGATGGCAAGTCTCAGCGCAAAAGTCTCTTTCAAAAGCCAAATTGAGAGCCCCGCTGTAAAGAGCGGATTGATCGCAAAAAGAATCATGGAATTGGCGATCAAGGTATTTTGAGCAGCATAGAAGTAAGTCCATAAGTGAGCGAAGAAAAAGGCGCCTGACCAAAAGCCACTGAAAAGAGCACTCTGTGAAAGCTTCGGCGGGAGCCAGGTTCCCGTCCTCCATCGAGCGATCCCAAAAAGAATCAGGGCCGCAGAGGTGAGACGCCAGAAGCCAATCACATCCGGAGGAGCTTCGGCAAGGCGAACGAGATTTGCTGCCTGAGAAAGTGACAAAAGAGAGAGAAAAAAAAGCCCGCTTTGTTGCCAGGTCGGAGATTGACCACTTGCGCTAACCATGAAAACCAATTCCTTTTTAAGTCTTTCTAGACTGAAAATAAGGCCTTAGATTTTAACTAGACAGGAGACATCATGAAAACACAACGAATTTTAGCAATCACTTTGAGCCTCATTGCCATCAGTTTTTTGGGCTGTGACAAGAAGCTGAAAAACGACAAAGATAAAGCGAGCTATGCTATTGGTCAGCAAATTGGGAGCAACCTAAAGGCTCAGAATATTGAAATTGATGCTGATGTTTTGGCTCAATCCATTAAAGATGTCGCTGCTGGAAAGCCGAGCAAGATGACTCCTGAAGAGCAGCAGCAAGCCATGATGAAACTTCAAGAAAATCTTGTGAAGAAGCAGCAAGAAGAAGCTGAGAAATCTAAATCTGAGGGCTCAGCATTTTTAGAAAAGAATAAAGCTAATGCGGACGTGAAGACGACAGCATCGGGACTTCAGTACCAAGTTGTGTCTGAAGGCAAAGGAAAGTCTCCCACTGTGGAAGACACTGTAAAAGCACACTACACAGGAACTTTGATCAATGGAGAGAAGTTTGATAGTTCTTATGATCGCGGTCAGCCTGCAGAATTTCCTGTGGGTGGAGTGATCAAAGGATGGACAGAAGCTCTGCAAATGATGAAGCCGGGTGGAAAAATGAAGTTGTGGATCCCAGCAGATCTTGCTTACGGACCTTCAGCTCGACCTGGAATTCCAGCGAACTCTGTTCTGCTTTTTGATGTTGAATTGGTCGAAGTACTTCCCCGCAAGAAGTAGTTCCCAGACAGGAAGCTATGAGCTTTGATTTGAATCGAAATCCAATAGATCACTTCAAAGCTCTTTTCGCAGAAGCGGAAAAAAATGTTTCGAAAGATTCCAATGCGATGTCTCTCGCAACGGTGGGGCCCGATGGGGTTCCCTCTCTACGGACAGTGCTGTTCAAAGGTCTCACTGAGAACGGCTTTTGTTTTTACACGAATTATCAAAGTCAGAAAGCACGCGAATTAGATTCTCACTCGCGAGCAAGTCTTTTGTTTTTTTGGTCAGTGATGGATCTTCAAATTCGTATTCAAGGGCTTGTGAAAAAACTCAGTGCAGAGAAATCGGATGAGTATTTCAGTTCGCGACCCCGCTTGAGTCAGATCGGAGCATGGGCTTCTGCTCAGTCCGCGCGAATTTCTTCCCTTCAAGAGCTTGAAGAGAAGGTCAGTGCTTATGAGCAGAAGTTTCAGGGAAAAGAGATCCCACGTCCACCTCACTGGGGGGGATATGAGGTGATTCCTTTGCAGATCGAGTTTTGGTTTGGCAAACAAGGTCGGCTGCATGAGAGATATGTTTTTGAGCGTTCGGAAGCACAAGCCTCGCAAGGGATCCAGCAATGGACGACCTATATGAAGTCACCCTAGAAGGTACATGGATATGAGAAAGATACTCATCACAGGTTTTGAGCCTTTTCTTGGTGAGACTGTGAATCCAAGTCAAAAACTACTGAAGCGTTATGAGTCCTCAAAACATGTGGATACTTTGCTGCTTCCTGTTTCTTATCAGCGAGCTTGGGAAATGCTGAAGCAACAGCTTCTTTCGGTTCAATCTGAACAGGGCTATGGAGCAATTCTCATGCTCGGCCAAGCCGGAGGGCGAAAACAGATTTGTCTCGAGAGAGTGGCCATTAATTTGATGGATGCAAGTCATCCGGATGAAGACGGAGTGGTCCTGTGCGAGAAAACCATAGATCTGTCTGGGCCCACAGCTTTTTTGAATCCATTGCCCTTGAGGCAAATGCTTCAAGGCCTGCGGTCAAAGGGTTGTCCTGTGGAGATTTCCAACACAGCGGGAACATTTATTTGTAATTTGATTTATTACCGGTGCTTTCAATTTTTGTCTCAATCTCAAAGTTCTGCTCGCCCCTTGTTTGTTCATGTGCCTTTTATGACAGAGCAAATTTTCGGAAAAAGTGCTGAGACGCCTTCGCTGACCTTTGAAGTGATGGATCAAACTCTCGGAGAGATCATCTGTTGGATTCGCAACCAAGAGCTCAGTCATTTAGTTTCTTAGATTAGTGAAGGGACTGTGGGGCTATCAAATAGAACTCAGGGATTTCAACATCAAAGGTTGATCCATCTTCGGCGAGGAACTGATAGGATCCTTTCATGCTTCCTGAGGTCGTCATCAAGGGACAAGCGCTCTCATATTCAAAAGCTTGTCCTGGCTGAATTTTGGGTTGCAGCCCGACCACGCCAGCGCCTCTCACTTCTTCAGTCTGTCCAAAACCATCAGTAATGATCCAATGACGAGCCATCAGCTGAGCTGGTTGCGATGACTGATTCATGATTGAAATCTTGTAAACGAAAAAATGATAGCCAGCTTCAGGTCGGCTCTCATGGGAGCTGTATGATACCCGGGCCGAAATCTGAAATGAAAATGAAGTCGATTTTTGAACTGACATATCGGCACCTTAAACTTGTCTCTGGGGATCGTCAACTGATCGGAAGTTGTTTCAGCGAAAACAGGATAGGATAGTGATCTGAGGGCAGTTTTGATTTGGCATCAAGTGTCGTCGGGGGATCAATAGGTTGGCCCAAGTGGTTTTTGTAGCGATAAACTTGAACTGAATCTGGAGTGAGGTATTGCTTCATGCGCGGCGACAGAAAGCAAAAATCGATTTGCCGCCCCTCGGGACGGGCGCTTCGATTCACTTGGTAATAAGTAGCACTCTCCTCGGGACTCAGTCCTGCGAGCGAACAAACGTCTTTCAGAGCTGTTTCTTGATACAAATAAAGAAATTCGGAATCCGTGCTCCATCCAGAGGCATTGCCATTGAAGTCGCCGCAAACACTGATGGGAACTTGTCCTTTAAACTTATTTTCAATTTCATTGTAGAGTTCAATCAGCGTTTTCAGCTCGGCTTGGCGGCGTTCAAAGCCGTTGGGATCAACACCTTCGGGATCAAGCCGGGATTTCAGGTGAGTTAAAATAAATATCGCAAAAGGTTTTTCTCGATCTTTCTTGAACAGGTGAAGTTCTGCAGCATCTCTTGAAAATTTATGAGAAGGGGCGCCTTGCGCTGTTTTTCCGACGGTGGGGTTGTCCAAATTTTCTCTTTCAAAGGGATAGAGATAATTGATCGGTCGATTTTTATTTGAATGCAGATCAAAATAAAAAGGAAGTCCTTTACGGACGAGAAAGCCGACGTCAATGTGCCGATCAGAATTTCCTTCAATGAGAATCGGTGAGTATTGGTCCTTGAGGAAGAGACGATTAAAGTTGGCGAGACTTTCAAAGCCTCCCACTTCACAAAGCATCACAATATCGGACTGATTTTCCGTGATGATCTTGGCAAGTGATTTACATTTTTCAACAGGCTTATTCTCGAAGACAGATGTGGACAGCGCACTCCATCGATGAGGTTCAAGGTCAAGATGGCTTTCTTCAAGAGGTGAGTCACTGAGGAGAAACAAATTCTCTGCATTGAGCAGCATTAATGAAAGATCAATCGTGGGAAGACTCATCCCTTTATTGTATGAAAACCCGTTTGCAGAGTCTAGTGCCGGTCATGCTTTGTTGAATTCTTTGTGCATAGTCGAGGACTGGCTCCAACCAAAGTCGCATCCAATCTAGATTGACCCCAACGCTGACGCGCACAAAACCTTTTACAAGAGGCGAAACGCTGACTCTCAACACGGTCCGGTGATGAAGGTCATTTGTGAAAGTCAAAAAGTCTCCAAACGGTGGTGGTGGTAAACCAAGGCCTGTCGACATCCCCGAGGAAAACATGTGCGGAGTCTCAGAGAGATAGGCGGGAACTCCAGGAGGGTAAAAGGTGGAGCCAATCAAGGGCTTCATCATTTCTTGCGGACTGCGATGGGAAATCATGATTCCTAACTTTCCAGCAACTCCGAAGTAGCCCAGGGCGCCCATCTTCGTGTTGTTGAATTTTTCAATGTTCCGGTAGATCTGGAAGACGAAGGCTTTGCTTTCTCGGTTGTAACCAAAGGAAATACCCAGATCGAATTGACCTCCGAAGCCCCGGGGAGAAAGCTGAAAGATAAGACAAAAGACAAAAACCACAGTTTCATGCGAAAATCTCTTTGAGCGAATTCAGTGCCAAGACAAAGAGGGCTCTGCCGGTCTGTCCGCGGAGATGGGCGCAAGCTGCTCTGTCTAAAACTTTGACAGGGGGGAAAAACCTACGGAAACTAGGGACTTACTGTTCTTCCCGTCGGAGGTTTTCATGGAACTCAAGCTCTTCAGCCAGAACCACATTTTCTCGACATCTACTTCAAAAAAGAAGGAGTCACTGAAGGCGCCCACGGGCTATGTTTTTGTGTTTGGCGACTATAGACTCAAGGAAATTGCAAAATTAATTCAAGAGCTCGCTCCCTCTTGGCAAAGAGAAGTTCTGGCACAGTCCAAGAAAGATGTTCTTCATTTTGTTTCTGAGAAAGGACCCGTTTGGATCATTTCTAAAAGAGAATGGCCACGCTTGGTTTCTCACGGCGGACAGCTCGAAGATTCTGTTTACTCTTGGCACCGTGATCAGTTCGGGTCTCTTGTCTCATTTTTCAAAGCTTATCACCTCAAATCTTTCCGTGTGGAAGTCCATCATTCATCTCCTGAAATTGAAAAAGCTTTGATCGTGGGGCTTGATCTTGCAGCTTACACTTACAAGACGGCTCACGAAGCAGATCCCTATATTGATTTTCCGGTGATCCATCTGCACAAAGCCACCGGTGATTGGGATCTTTCTCAGATCAAGAAATACCAAGCCGATGCTCTCGCTATCAACTGGGCTCGACACTTGGTGAATATGCCTCCGAATTTTCTCAATCCCACAAGCTTTCGAGAGATTGCAGAGAAAGTTTTTTCGAAAAGAAAGAATCTGAATCTTGAAGTTTGGAATGCCCCTCGTCTTGAAAAAGAGGGTATGGGGCTTCATTTAGGTGTCGGGCAGGGCTCAGAGAATCCCCCTTGCCTGATTCATTTGCGCTACCGACCAAAATCAAAATCCTCTCACGCTCCTGTCGCTTTTGTGGGTAAAGGAATTACTTTTGATACTGGGGGTTTAGATATAAAGCCTTCGAGTGGTATGCGACTGATGAAGAAAGACATGGGCGGAGCGGCTTCCATCTTTGCGATGGCTCTGTGGGCAGACATGACAAGTTATCCACACCCGTTGGATTTCTATTTAGGCTTGGCCGAGAATTCTGTGGATTCGAAATCTTTTAGACCCAGCGATGTTTTGATCGCTCGGAATGGGATGTCCGTTGAGATTCACAACACCGATGCGGAAGGCCGATTGGTGCTCGCCGATGTTTTGGACGTGGCTGTGACTCAAAAGGGAAAGAACGAACCCAGTACAGTGATTAATGTGGCGACCCTCACGGGAGCGATTAAGGTCGCGCTGGGAGCGGATGTGGCGGGGCTTTTTAGTAATCACGATGAACTTGCGGAAGAGCTCTCAACAGCGGGTCAGCGAGCGGGAGACTTGAACTGGAGAATGCCGCTCGTTTCGAAGTACACTCAAGGAATGAACACACCCTTTGCAGATATTGTGAATGCGGTGGATGGCTTTGGGGGATCCATTACGGCTGCGCTGTTTTTGGAAAAATTTGTCCGGCAAAAACCCTGGGCTCATTTGGATGTTTACTGTTGGACAGATAAAGCACAGGGAGCCTATGGCTTTGCCGGTGGGAATGGTCAACCAGTGCAATGTCTTATCGAGTTTTTGCGCGCTCGGATTTAAAGCCCCAAAAAGCATCTTTTTTGATGAAATCACGAACTGCTGGCGGAACATGTTTCTCCCAGTCAGTTTTCCTTTCCTTGATCCATTCTTCGATCTGAGTGGAATGGATAAAGTTTTTGATTTCTGCACATTGAGTCATGTCTTTGAGAAGTCCTGAGTTCAAAAAGTGTTCGTAGATATGCTTCACACTTTTGTGCGGCTGATAGGTGCTGACGGACAAACACTCATCATTCTCATAGTTGGGATACAAGTAAAGATGGGTGTCTTTGTCGAGGAGCTTGCCCAGTCCTTCTAAAAGTCCACCCTCAAGATCCGCGTAGGACTTTTCATCAAATAGGCGATCGATATGTTGAATTGACATAATCAAAGCCAAAGGCCTCTTGCTCGCTTGGCGCACATAATTTTTGAGGCGATAGAAGTAGTAAAAATTTGAAATCATCGCATGTTTACCCGCCAAATTGATGGAGCGCACGCGATGCACGAGGTCGTCATCTTTGAGCTGTTCTTTTTTATGAGGTTGGTTGATGACAATTTCACAGATTTCCAGAGTGTCTTTGAGCTGATCTTTGCCGAAGTCTTTCTGAACTTGGCCCTTGGCTGTTTCAAGGAGAGCAAGATGAGAGTTCGTGATTGGCTTGAATTGACCGCGATCCACAATGACAGATTTATCAAAAACAGCTTCGGACACGGATTCGATCTGATTGTTGGGAGCAAAAAGAACACATTCTGCCCAGTTTTTTCTGACGAGCTCGATCCCCAGTTGAGTGTTATCAATCTCTGTGGTGTCAGGCCCGGTAATTTTTAAAAAGTCGATGGAAACTTGTCCTGGTTTCAAGTTCTCTGTGAGCGCGTCTACAATTCGCTGAGGATGATTCATATTTTCGAAAGCACAAGCCACCAAATTGACGCCAAGGATTCCCAAGACCTCTTGTTGTTGCAAACGATATTTATCCAGTAAACGAACATGAATCACGAGGTCATTGGGGGCTCCGCGAGGGCTGGTCTGAAAGCGAACCCCCATCCAGCCGTGGGAAACTTTCTTTGCCCCGTCTCCTGTGGACACCGTGTTGGCGTAGGCAAAAAACTGAGTCTTATCTCCTCGGGAAGGATCAAGTCGTCGGATCAAGAGCTGAAATTCTTTATCAAGCATTTTATGGAGACGACTTTCACAGACATATCTTCCGGACTTCTCCTTACCGTAGATTTCATCACTGTAGATCATATCGTAGGCGGACATGGTTTTTGCAATGGTCTGTGAAGCTTTCCCTGCCATGAAAAAAAATCGTGCGACTTCTTGGCCGGCTCCGATCTCCGCAAAAGCGCCATAGTATTTAGGCTCAATGTTAATGGCGCGAGCTTTATCCAGTGTACTACGAGCGATTTTCATGAGGTTCCTTTTTTTCAGCTTTGACCCAGCCTGTGATGGCGAGGCTCATGGCTTTTTCAATGGGCATGTCAATTTCCTGAATAGATTTTCGTGGGACGAGAAAGGTAAATCCGCCAAGGCCGTAAGACAGGGGGAAGTAGACGGCGACTTTGTCGTCAGCAGAGGTTCCCAAGGGCAAGTCCTTGAAATTTTCTCTTGTCACAAGACCCATGGCTCGAGCTTCAGAGTCACCGATTCTCACGAGAACAACAGAGCCCATTTCTTGGGGATTGTCTGTCCGATTGAAGAGGTTCATCAGATCACGAAGGGGGGAATAGATCGCTTTGACGAAGGGGACCGCGGTCAGTCTTTTTTCCATGGAAGAAAAGACTTTTCCAAGAATGAAAGAATTGAGCATAAGCCCAAAAATAAAAATCAGAATGAGGGTGAGTGCGAAACCAAATCCGGGAACATAGGTATTTTCTGGCAAAAGATTTCTCAGTGTAGTCCCGAGCAAGTTTTCGAGGATGATCACTGCCGAGTACACGATGTAGATCGTGATGGCGATGGGGAGGAGGGTAATGAGGCCACGGAAGAAAATTTTATTAAATGCTGTCATAGTGTTTCATTTTAGGACAGTGCGCGTTTCGTTTTGAGAAGATTCTTTGGGTGCTCAACTGACCTAGACTTTGATCCGATAGGTGAAGAGTCGGTTGGGGGTCATTGAGTGCGATATCCACGCAGTCTTTTGTTTCTTTTAACGCTTCTATTGGCTGTCACTTCGTTGGCTCAGGACTATGTGCCAGGGGAAGTGATTGTGAAGATGAAGGGGAAGTCCTTTCAGACGGCGACTCAAAAGTTTCTTGGCAAAGCGGGCTCTTCCATCAGCCTCAAAGCTTCTTTTCCTCATTTAGGAATGCATAAGTTGGGATTAGCTCAAGGTCGTTCTGTCGAGCAGACGATCAGTGAACTGCGCCAAGATCCCAATATCGAATACGCCGAACCAAATTACATTGTTCGAAAAGCCACCATCGAACCAGATCCGTCCATTCTTGAAAATGCCGGTGCAGACCAACGAGAATTTTCCAGAGAGGAGCTTCTTCAGGCGTCTGGATCTGTTGAGTCTTTGGGATTTAGCCAAAACCTCGCAGAAGTAGATGTTGAGCAGGCTTGGACTCAGCTCACTTCACTGGCTTCCAATGGTTCAAAAGCCGTTGTCGCAGTGATCGATACGGGAGTGCACTATAATCATGCTGCTTTTGTTGCGACCCAGGCGATTTGGAGCAACGTCGGTGAAATGGGTTTAGATTCAATGAGCCGAGATAAACGAAGTAACGGGATCGATGATGATGGGAATGGATTCGTCGATGATTACCGGGGTTGGAATTTCTATTCGGAGAATAATAATCCCATGGACGATAGCCGCCATGGTACCCATGTGGCAGGAATTATCGTCGGTGTGGGATTAGATGTCTTTGGATCGAGCTTGCCGACGTCTCGAATTCAAATCATGCCTTTGAAGTTCATGGGTGCGGATGGCTCAGGAACGACGTCCGATGCGATCGCGGCGATCAACTATGCGGTCGCCAATGGAGCGCAAGTGATCAATAACTCGTGGGGGGGAAGTTCCTATTCTCAAGCTTTACACGATGCCCTGAAGCTCGCTTATGATAACAATGTCGTCTTGGTGGCCGCAGCTGGCAATTACTCGTTGGATAACGATGCTAATGACATGTATCCTGCAAATTATCCCGTTCCTTCGCAGCTCACTGTCGCTGCAACAAATGACTATGATAGCTTTGCGAGCTTCTCTAATTTCGGTCGTTTCTCAGTGCAAGTGGCCGCTCCAGGTGTGGGAATTTTGAGCACAGTGCCATCCATGTATTCTTCGTCGGGGACATGGACTTTCATGTCAGGGACTTCTATGGCAGCACCTTTTGTGGCGGGCATTGCAGCCCTCGTCGTTCGAGAGGCTCCTAATTTATCTGCTTATCAAGTTAAGAATTTGATCATGAATTCAGGGGATAACGTCAGTTCTGTGCTCGGAAGAACCATTTCAGAGCGAAGAGTGAATGTGAATAACTCCGTCGTTGCAGCCAAGGCTGAAGTCTCCACGGCGGCCTATGCGCCGAGCTACTTTGCATCCAATAACTCAAGAGCACCTGCTTCAGAATCTTCAGCGAAGGGTGGCTGTGGCACCGTCGGACCTGTAGGTTCCTTGCCTTCCGGCGGCGGTTTTCCTCCGGGAATGGCCCCAGCCTTGATTTTGAGTTTGTTACCAGTGCTCGTTTACTTTGTGATCCGAGCCCGAGCCAAAAAATCGAATCGACGACAGTTCGAGCGATTCGTGATGAAGTCAGACATGCGCATCCGCATCGGAGATAAAGAGTTGGTCGGACATATGCAGACCATCTCCGTGGGGGGCCTCTCTTTCGAAGCCGATACACTGCTGGAAAAGGGCGGGGTCGTCACCATGCAGATCGCGAGCCCAGATGGAGCTGAGCAAATTCAAGTGCAAGGTCACATTGTGTGGAATGAAGAAAACCATAAGTACGGTGTTCAATTCGACAATGTCAGAGAAGGGGTGGCTGATTCCATCCGTCACTGGACAAAACGTTTGGCAAAATCTGGATAAATTCTGCAGGGACTGGAGCTCTCCAGTCCCATGTCTTTCCCTGCCAACTCAAAATCAAATGAAAAGCATGCAAGAACAGTCGATCGGTGCCATAGAGCTCTGAAATTTTTTGATTAAATTGAGGCTCGTTGTACCTGGAATCACCCCAGATGGGATGATTGGCGAGAGCGGCGTGCTTTCGAATTTGATGTTGTTTGCCTGATTCTAATTCAGCGGCAATCACTGAAAAATGACTTGTTGAATGGATCAGACTGACTTTGGTGGCGCAGGGCTTTCGGTCTTTTTTGAGGCCTTGGGGGACTTTGCGGCTCTCGCCTTTGTCCGTGAGAGGCCAGGTCCAAGTCAGTTGCTCAGCCTGAGTCCAAGGTCTGCGGAGGAAAGCAATGTATTGTTTCTTGACCATTCCTTCTTGGAGCTTCTGTGTGAGCTCTGGTTTTTTGGTCAAGAGCAGAAGCCCTGAAGTCTCGCGGTCCAGGCGATGAACTAAAAAGAGTTCTCGCGGATAAACTTTCTTCAAGGCCGTCAATACATCTTTGCCTTGGGGATCAGAGTGTGAGGACAATCCTGCCGGCTTATTGATCAAAAAAAGAGTCTGATCTTCAAAGAGGACATCTTGTGGGAAAATCAAAGCAAAGTTCCCTTAAGGATGAACATGGCCACGCTAAAATAGATCACAAGCCCCATGACATCGACGAGAGTCGCGACAAAGGGAGCTGAGGCCGTGGCGGGATCGAGTTTAATTCGTCGAAGCACAAAAGGAAGCATCGAGCCGGCAATAGCCCCCCAAATCACAACGGCAACCACTGAAATAAAGACAGTGAGCCCAAGAAGAAAGTAGTGGGAACCAAAGACCTCTTCCCGTGTGGGCCAAAAGACGACTCGCAGGAGACCGACAAGTCCCAGGCTCGCTCCCAAACAAAATCCCATCAGTATTTCTCTTCGTAAAACGCGAATCCAATCTCTCAATCGGATTTCTCCGAGCGCCATCGCTCGAATGATGAGGGTCGAGGTTTGAGATCCCGAATTTCCCCCGCTCGAGATAATGAGGGGGATGAAAAGGGCCAGCACCACCGCTCGCGAGATCTCGTTCTGAAAAAATCCCATCGCCGTTGCGGTGAGCATTTGAGCAAAAAAGAGGACGAGAAGCCAAGGGGCTCGTTTTTTAAAAAGCTCACCAAATGTCGTTTGCATGTAAGGAGCATCCAAGGCTTCCATGGCTCCGAGCTTTTGAATATCTTCAGTGGCTTCTTCTTGAACCACATTGGCAATATCATCGAAAGTGACGATCCCTTTCATGTGGTTCCATTCATCCACCACGGGGAGAGCCATGAGATTCTGCTGAGAAAAGACTTTGGCAATTTGTTCTTGATCCAAGCTCACAGGGATTTTGATGAGATCCGTTTTCATGATATCTCGAATTTTTTTGTGCGGAGCCGCTGAAAACAATTCTCGATAACTCACGACTCCTAAGAGCGTTTGATCGGCGTCTAGAACGAAAGCATAATAAATGGTTTCTACCTGAGTCTTGGATTGAATGCGGATATAGCTGATAGCTTCATCCACGGACATGTCAGGCCTGAGTCTGACGTAACGAGAGCTCATGAGTCCCCCGGCATTGTCTTCCGCATAAGCCAGGAGGGCTGTGACTTCACGCCGAGTCTGTGGGTCGAGGAGGCCCATTAATTCTTCTTTGTGCGCAACTCCAAGATCTTGAATCACATCGGCCACGTCATCGGGAGCAAGCATTCGAATCCAAGACCTCTTTTCGAGTGAAGAGGCTTGGGCGATCAACTCAGCTTGGTCATGAGTTTTGAGGCTTAAAAATAGTTCTTCAGCATCGGTTCGAGGGAGGGCATTAAACTTTTCTCTTTTTTCGGCCACGGTGAGAGCTGACCAAGTTTCAGCAAGATTAAAGAGAACTGACTGAGTCTCATCAATCAGGGACATCTGATCTTGTTGAGAAGATGGAGGTAGAAATGAAGGAGACTCAGATTGATCCACCATAGAATTCAGGTGTAACAGGCCTTGTCAGGGACATCAAGGAGGGTTTTCGAAACTTCGAAAAACTGGCAGAACTTCCTGAGGAGTTCCGATCATTTCAACTCGACCATTTTGCAACCATAATATTTTATGACATTTTTCTAAAGTCGAAAGGCGATGGGCGATAATAATCTGAGTTCTTTCAGCAAAAAATTCCTCGGTGGCTCGTACAAGAATCTCCTCAGATTGGGGATCCACAGAGGCGGTCGCTTCGTCCATCACGACCAGTGGTGCTCGGTGAACCAAGCATCTGGCCATGCACAGTAACTGGCGTTCTCCTTGACTCAGGTTTCGTCCCTTTTCTTCAATGATCGTATGAAGGCCTTCTGGTGTTCCCCAGTTTCCAAGCCCCACTCGTTCCAAAACTTCACAAAGATCCTCATCCGTGTGCTTATTCTCGAGGTCTAAATTTTGCCGAATGTTTCCACGAAATAGAATGGGATCTTGAGCAATGAATGAAATGTGCTGTCGATAGTGATTCAAATCAAACAAATCTTGAGGCTTTCCATTGAGGAGAACACGGCCTCCCTCAATGGGATACATTCGAAAGAGAGCTTGAATCAAGGAACTTTTTCCTGACCCCGTACGACCAATAATGCCCCAGCGTTCGCCGGCAGGAATTTGAAAGGAAACTTCATGAAGGACCCAAGGCAGGTCAGGTCGATAGCGGAACTGAACGGAGGAAAACTCCAAAGAGCAGTTATCTGGAATTGTTCTTTTAAGAGCTGTTAACTCGAGCTCTTGTTTTTTTGTATACAGATCATGGC
>JBKCXY010000291.1:0-11779 GCA_046315835.1 Pseudobdellovibrionaceae bacterium
CTCTCAATTTTTTGAGGTTTCTTGTTTTGGCTAATAGAGAGAGTCCATTGTCTTGATGTACTTCGGTGGATCACCGCTAGAGGAAGAGGTTTCGCTCGCCCAGAGGCAGTCTGTGCTCCCGTTTGATCGACTCCGAGAATGAAATTGAACACACAGCCTCCAAGGCGGGGGAAGTTAAAGTTTAATGTAATTTAAACTTTAAACTCTTTCCCGCTCTGGAGATATAGAAGATTTTTTGTATATTGTCAGACTAAAAGTTTTGAAACACCTGTTCTGCTGAAAATTTGCCTTTGATGACTCCAAGGTCAATCAATTGCTTTTGAAGAAGACTCCATCGCTCCAAAGTCATGGATCCCAGGGGTTGTCCCTTTTCCGGGGTGATCAGAATCTTCTGGGCGTTCGCGCTCTTGGTGAGAGTCTCGAGATCCATGGATTTGTTGAGCTGCGAGATCTTCTGATGAGCGAGAGTTGGATCTTTCAGATAGGATTCCCACCCTAAGCGAACAGCTTCGACCATTTTTTTAACTTCTTCCGGATGGCTTTTCAGGCGGTCCCTGTGAACAACGAGGACTGTGGTGTAAGGATTGTAGCCCGCTTCCGCAACCAAAAAAGTTTTGGTTTTTGCGCCCGCACGACTTGCAGCGATGGGTTCGCTGGTGACAAAACACTGCTGCGAAAGTGTTTTGTCAGCCAAAAAATTCGCAATACCGCCCTGATAAGGGGAGATTTTCACTTGAGATCTAGAAAACTTCTTTTTTAAGTACTGAGCATAAGGAAGCCCTGACTGCATCAGGAGAGTTCCTTCCGAACGAAAGACTTCTTCTAAACTTGTAAACCCTCGAGCTTCGTGAGTCATGACGCCTTGAGGGTTGGTCTGAAAAGCAGCAAACAGAGCCACGGCAAAAGGAGCTTTACGATCATAAGCCACAAGAATCTCGTCGGCAGAGACAACAGCATAGTCCACTTTCTTTGCTGAGAGCATTTGAATGGTCGGAGTGCCGCTTCCACCTTCAAGGATTTCGACTTGAAGATTACTCTGTTTAAAATAGGACTGAGTTTCGGCTTGATAGAAGCCGCCAAACTGAGGCTCCGCTTTCCAATTGAGCGCAAGCTTCAGAGCTCCAGCTTGAGAGATGTTGGAAAAACAAATACTGAGTAGACAAGGAAGAACAAGTCTTAATCTCACAACACACCTCTTTCTTAAAGATGGGCTCCTTGATCCCGCGAAAGGGAGACAAAGGGTCGGTATTTCAAAAGAACCTTCACACACCAATTAATCACAGAAACCATACAAATACCAAGAAGGGATGAGGCGGCGATCGCCGCAAACACCAAATCCAGTCTTTGCTGAGTTCTTGCAGCATCAATGATCGAACCAATTCCTCCGCCCGCAATAAACTCTCCCACAATGGCGCCAACGACACTCAGACCAACTGCGACTCTCAGGCCTGTGATGAGGTGAGCAAAGGCAGACGGCGCTTGCAAATAGATCAATCGATGGAGCGCTCGGGATTCATAAAATGAAAAAAGCTCAGTGAGACCTGGGTCGATGGTTTTAAGTCCCGTCATTGTATTGGCAAGAATGGGAAAGAAAGACACAAAGAAAGACGAAGCTTGTACCGTGGTATCCCCAAATCCAAACCAAATCACGAGAAGCGGAGCGAGAGCGACCACCGGAATTGTCTGAAAGAGCTGGGTGAATGGAGACACTGCCTTTTCGAGCCAACGAAAAGAGACCAAGATAAGCCCAAGACTAAACCCACAGACGATGGCAAGCCCAAGACCGAGGATGGAGTTTTTCCCTGTGGAGAACAGAGCGATTCCAATGTCTGATCTATTTTCCTTGAGGGCGAGAAAAACCTCTTGCGGGAGAGGCAGAATATAGCTGGGGATTAATCCTGAAGAAACCAATGAATGCCAGGATAACAGAAATACTGCAGCAAAGCTGAGCGGGAACAAAAGATCCCTCGTGGATTTAAACATCATAGGCCCTTGTGACAGTTTCAGCTAGTTTCATCGAAGTCTCAGAAAATCGAAGAAGAGTTTCCCTTTTTTGCTCTTCAGAAACTTGAAGCTTTAGTTTCAAAGAGCCATTGCGGTCCAGAACAAGAACCTCATCAGACAGAAAGATGGCCTCACTCACGCTATGGGTCACAAAGAAACAGGTCTTCGAAGAATCTTTGGACATCATGCTTCTGAGATCCTGCTGTAAGATATGACGAGTGTTTTCATCAAGCGCTGCAAAAGGCTCATCCAAAAACAAAAGACTTGGCTGAGTCATCAGAGCTCTCGCCAGAGAAGCTCGCATTTTCATCCCGCCACTGAGCTGCTCTGGGAAAAGCTTTCGTGCGGACTCAAGTTTCACTTGGCTGAGCAAATCAGAAATGACGGATTCCTGTTCGCTGATTTCAGACTTTCTTGTCTGAAGTTTAAAGGGAAGAGATATATTTTCCTCCACCGTGAGCCAAGGTAGGAGTCGGGGTTCTTGAAAAACAAAACTCTTTATCAAATTTCGCGGAGACTGCAAGGTGCCTTCTGTTGGCTTTAAGAGTCCCGCAAGAATTCTTAAGAGTGTGGATTTCCCACATCCTGAAGGACCACAGATGGAATAGAATTTACCTAATGAGAATTGAAAAGACAAATCTCGGAAGAGCTCGCGTTTTCCAAATTGATGTCTTAATCGGGTCACTTCAAAAATCACAGGCCCTTCCAGTCATAATTGAAAGACACGCTAATACGATCTTTTCGGGCGGGGTTCGCTGGAACTTCATGTCTCAACCAAGATTCAAAAAGCACAAGGTCGCCAGCTCCTGGTGAGAAATGAAAGAATCTTTGGTGTTGAGGCTTCAGTTTCTATTTCTGAAGAGGAGCTGCCATAAAAAAGCCCAAGCGAGGGTCTTCAAATTTAAGGGAACTCGCTTTGGGTGGGACTGCCAAATAAACAGTACCACTGATAAATGATTGGGGGTGGATGTGGCCGGTGTGAACCACGCCCGGTGGCATAATGTTAATCCAAAGTGAGTTGCAGTAAAGGTTTTTGGCTTTCACCTCATACTCGAGTTGTTCACTAAATTTCACCACATGGCGATGAATTTTCTTTTCGAGTTCATGAAAGGATGAAGAGAGCAACTGAACCTGGGGGATCGATGCATAAGAAGTATAGCCCCCCAGATAATTCTTTTGAGACCACCGCCGCCCCACGAGGTCTGAATTCCTGATTTGGTAACACTCTTCTTGGAGGCTCTTGATTTCAGAATCCTTTAAGAAAGCTTTCTGTGAATAGATTTCGGTCTGGAAGAGGGGGATGAGTTGAGAGGCCATCTTCGAAGTCCTTTTCGCTGGGGTTCATGCCTGTCTAATCATTAAACGCCCTTCAGCCTATCCTGTCACCGAGGGAGCGGGGCTTCATTTAATTTCACTTGAGGAATCAAAGCCCTGGCAAGCCCTTTGCTCCTCAAGAAGGGTGGAAAGATCTCATTGAGGTGGCTTATGAACAAAAACATGATTCTCTTGAGTGCTCTGTTAGGGCTAGCTGTGGCTATCCAAGCTTCTGCTAAATCAAAGCTCGATGTGAGTGAGTTCAATACCATCATTGAAGAAAACAACAAATCAGCCAAAGAGCTTCGCGAGAAAATTGCTGCTTATGCGGGTGTCGTTAAAACTCCGGCTGAAAAGGGCCCCTCATTAGATCGAGAAAAGTTTCGCAAAGAGCTGGATATTGAGCAAGTGGCTGTGACTTCGGAAGGCGTCGAGTCTTTCTTAGATCAATCAGAAGAACTATCACCAAAAACCAAGGTCGATTTCAATCGGATTAGTCAAGAAGTCAAAGACGCCGGAAATAATTAATAAAGAATCAGTTTTTTGAGCTCTGTCTGATTATAGTGATACTCGGCATAAATCATCGTGTTGGTGATATTTCTGTGACCGAGAGCAAACTGGACTAATCGCAAATCCTTCGTTTTTTGATAAAGCTCGATGGCAAAAGTATGCCTGAGAGAGTGGAATTTTTTAGGAACCGGCCTGTAGAGGTCCCAAATTTGATAAAGGCGATCATAAGTGATCGAGAAGATTCGCGAGCCCAACTGTTTTTCACTCCACAAATGAAAGCGCTGAAAAAACCGAGATTCCAGAGGTAGCTCCCGGTCAGAGGATCCCTTGATTCCACGAATCAGAATTGTTTCATCATAGGGGTTGAGGTCAGACTTTTGGACATTGAGAAGTTCTGTGGCTCGAGCCCCAGTTCTGAGTCCTAAGGACAAAAGAAAGCAATTCCTGGGATCTCGGGATTCGTGATCTGCCACGAGGATTCTCAAGCGCTGAGCCTCCGGCTCCAAAAGATACTTATTTTTATTGAGAGAATACCGAGAAGAAGCCATGGAAAAATGCTCGCGCGCCTTACGGACTTTTGTCACGACAGCATGCGTTAGCAATCATTCAAATCTGAAGCATCAAAATCCATTTGAATATAAATCAATAATTACAAAGAGATGATACTAAAGAAAATAAGTATAAGCTTTAGTCCAATCTGGAAACACGAGTGTTAAGACCTGGTTTTACGATTTCCCTCGTAGTTACAAATAGATAACTTGACTCTAAAAATCACAAAAAAGACATATAATGTGAAACACTCAAATAAACACTGTGAAACACATCAAAAAACATGTGAAACACAATGCTTGAGTTCGAGGTCGGTTTTTGACAGACTTGGAATATGGAAATGAATGAAATGGACTTCGTGGATAGTGAGGGGCGTTTGAAATCAAAGACGGCGGACAGGCTTCATTATGAGGCTCAGGTCCAAGTGATTCGAAAGCAACTCGGATCCTTGGAGGAAGTTCGCGGGAAGTTAGGTCTTTCTCAGCGGAAAATCTGTCAACTTTTATTGGTGGATCCTTCGGCCTGGTCAAGATGGACTAAAAATTCAGTGGAGTCAGCGCCTCCACATATCTTTCGGGCTCTTCAATGGTATATGACTTTGCAGGAAAAAATCCCTGGTCTCACCCCCCAATACTTCCTTGGCAAAGACCCAGAAGTCATCGGCCGACAAATTCTCAACAAAGTTGAGGAGAAAACCCTGGGTTTAAAGACGGATATCGAAAATCTTGAGTTTCAGAGCGTCACTTTACGAAATCGAAACTTGGATTTAGAGATCGAAAATCAGAAACTGCTGAAAAACCTCAATGAGACCCAGAGAAATATTCATGGGTTGTCTTCTGATCTTGAAGCTCTTCGAATGGGGCAAGCGCAACTGGTTGAGCAATTGCAAAAGATCGGCAGTAAAAGTGCGGTTTATCAAATTCTCTCAGTGATTTTTGGGATGATTTCCCTCTTCTTTTTGTTCCGAAATATGTTTTGATTCAAGTTGAGGGAGTTTCATGAAATCGGCGTGTTCGTGGGTCATGAGATCCTCGCAATTGAACAAGTTCTTAACTAAGCTGCTTCAAATTGAGCCTCTTTCTCAGACGTAGACATAGTTTCATTCTCCAGTCCGAAGTGGAAGTTTCCGATAAGTCAATGTGGAGGCTTTCACGTGAAGACATTATTTTTTTTCTTTCTTGGGTTGTTCACCGCATTTTCCATCGGATGTACTCGCAAATCTTCTAACAAAGCGATGGTGACCCTGGAGGTTCCAGCCCTTAAAAAGGCTTCTTCAAAGCTCTCCTCACAAAAAGTCATCTCTGATGGCGGCGGTAGCTTCGGCGGAAGTGATCCCTCCACCATCGGTGAAGTGAATTGCTGGGCGGTGTTTGTGGGTGGTCCCGCGGCTTCGCAAAGTAAATGTGCCGTTGGCAGTGGTTCGAGTGTTCGGGTTTTTAAATTTAATGAGATGGAAGGACTTGTGAGTGCGGGTTCCACGTTGCAAATGGAAGTCGATGCGGGGCAAAGGACTTTTTACGCCATTGGATTTAAGTCCACCAATGGAAGCTGTCCAGACCTTAATCCTAATTCCGATATGGATTTTCAGAATCTTTCAAATCCCTATGTCTTGGGTGAGGTTACTCAAGACCTCAAACCAGGTGATGCCAGTGTAAATATCTCCGTGACCTTGGCCAGTGATCTGAGCACTCAGAGACTTGGCGATTGTAGCTTGATGGGGGAGAGATCTCTCAATGCTTTAGATATTCTAGGTGCTGATTGGGGAATGGGTAGCGAAAAAGCCATGAAGATTCACAATGGCACTTGTGCCAGATACTACTTGAAACTGGAGTCTGAAGAAGGCGGCGGTGTCAATGAATCCGCTCGAAGTTTTTCGATCAGTTATGGAAACATCACCACAACACCGGGGTGGTCGATTCAGCCAGCTGTGTATATGGATGCCAATTGTACTCCTGGATCGGAAGCATCTTCCGTGACAATCCCCGCAGGACATAATGCTGTTGAGCTCTATGTTAAAGGAATGGGGAGCAGTTGGACAGCTGGTGACACAGGATCGCGCGAAGTTATTTTCACTGACTCCGAAGGTCAGATTCCGCCTTATCAAGCGATGATCAACCTTCGTCAGTTTTCACCGACATCAGCGAACCACTGGGTGAGGCTTTACGAAAGCACTATCTTTTCGACAACCAATCAATGTCGCGAAATTGATTTGTACTTCACCGAGAATATTGCCGGTGAAGATTGGGTCGTTTCCTTGGGGACGACAAGACAAATTGCCATGACGAACTTTGCTGGGGTCAATATCTCGATTCCAGATGCGAATTCTGGGCTCTTTACGAGCTCGGCATGTACTGCGGGATCCGGTGCAGTGACCCAGAATGCTATGATGGGATCCGCCTTCAGAACATTGTATCTCAAAGTCAATACAGGATGGCAGCCGCAGGATACTTTGATTGCTTCAACCACGTTTCCTGCGCAGTCAGACAAAATGAGATTCAATGTAAACAAGATCGCTTCACAAATGACTCTGACTCCTGTGAGTAACGGACCTTACTTTGCGTCGGATTGTGTTAATCTCAATGCCACGTTTCAAGATAGTAACAATTTGAATTTGGATATTTTTGGAAATGCAAATAACCCTGGACCGCTGACTCCAAAGGTTATTCAATTCCGAGGCGGTGTGCATCCTCCAAGTCAATTCTATACGGCCGCAGCTTGCGCCACTGCGATGCCTCAAGGCTTTTATCAATGGCCATTTCCTACCACTGCAACGGGTTCAGCAAGTACAATACCATTCTCAGTGATTCCGGCAGTTGAGGGTTATCTGCATCTGAAACTCGATGCCTATCCTTTTGTGCGAAGTGATTTTGACGATGAAGGAGCGCTAGAAATTCCCATTCAGTGGGATCCTTCGCAACTCACTTCTTTTGTTCTCAAGGCTTGGGGAAGAGCCACCGAAATCACGAGCACTCCTTCATGGAGTGCGCCACCCCGATTGGGGCAAGCGCCGTTCACATCGATGCCTTACAATTTTACTTCTTCACTTCCATTTCCTTTGGTGACACCGGTAAGTACAGGTCTGGTTGGTGGGGATGCTGTCTGGTCAGCAAATTTAAATTCCTTTGTCTTTCAATTTCCGGCAGCTACGGCGGCGAAAATTCACGTGGGGTACCCGGCCATCATGGGTGATTTCTTGGTGGTTGCTTTAATAAAGGTGACGGGAATGTCTCTCAGCCAGCGAATTTTCAGTATCGTTGATTCGGGCGTAGAAAAGCTCTATGTCTCGCGCGGAGCCTCTCCAATTATAAACTCAGGAACTGCAGATTCTGGTAACTATTTTCCACCTTCTTCTTGGCAAGTGATGTTTCTGCAGAGACAGGGAAATAGTTCTTGGATTCAAATGAACAACGATCCCACTCAGAGAGCCTGGGCGAGCTCGATTTCTACAAGCCAAGTTAACACTTTGGTTTTCGGGAATGTGACTCCAAATTCTAGTTTTTCTGGTCAAGTGGGCGAGTACATGGTTCTCGATATGTCTTCTGGACCGCCAGCTGATGTGCATTCAAGAATCTACAATTACCTGAAAGCCAAGTATCCTTCGGCAGGTCTGCCTTAAAAAAGTGCAATTCAGAGGGGGTTGAAAAAACCCCTTGCATGACGCGCCGGTTTTTTGGGAAATTCCTCAAGACTTATAGAGCAAACCTTCAAGTCCTAAGGAGTTCCAATCGTGGGTACATTCGAACTGATTGCAAAACATGGTGAGCACGAAGAAGTGGTTTATTGTCATGATCCAGATGTGGGTCTTAAAGCCATTATCGCCATTCATAATACCGCTTTGGGTCCTGCCCTTGGTGGAACTCGTATGTGGAACTATAAGACTGAAGACGAAGCTCTGGTGGATGTCTTGAGGCTCTCTAAAGGGATGACCTATAAAGCGGCGGCGGCGGGACTGAATCTTGGGGGCGGGAAAGCCGTCATCATCGGTGATTCAAAAACACAGAAAACCGAAGGCCTTTTCAGAGCGTTCGGACAGTTTGTGAATTCTCTCAACGGAAAATACATCACCGCGGAAGATGTGGGAACTTGTGTGTCAGACATGGAATACATTTTCATGGAAACACCCTTTGTCACAGGGATTCCTAAAGACTTCGGGGGTTCTGGTGATCCTAGTCCTTACACCGCCCACGGGGTTTTAATGGGAATTAAAGCTTCAGCAAAATGGAAGCTCGGAAATGACAACCTCAAAGGCATGAGAGTGGCTGTTCAAGGCCTCGGGAACGTCGGGACTCATCTTGTGAACTATTTGATTCAAGAAGGAGCTCATGTCGTTGTTTCCGATATTGATCCTGCCAAATGCAAATATCATCAAGACAAGTATGGAGTGAAAGTCGTAGCGCCTGATCAAATTCTATTTGAAGAGTGTGAAGTTCTAGCACCTTGTGCTTTGGGCGCCATTGTGAATGATGAAACTTTGCGCAAATTTAAGACAAAAGTTATTGCAGGGGGCGCGAATAACCTTCTTGCCGAATCTCGCCACGGAGATCACCTCAAAGAACTGGGTATTCTTTATGCTCCAGACTATGTGATCAACGCCGGCGGGCTTATGAACGTGTTTGTTGAACTTGAGGGGTATTCTCATGATCGAGCTTTTGAAAAAACACGGAAAGTCTACGACAATTGCACCAAAGTCTTCGAAATTGCTCAACGAGACAACGTGGGAACCCACATAGCGGCTGATCGTTTGGCTGAAGAAAGACTGAAAACCATCGGGAAGTTGAAGCAAAGACATCAAGGGAAGAGCTCGCGGAATTTTACAACACTGAAGGAAGTTACGAACCGCTAATCAGCTCTGATGAAGAGAGTCAAAGTGTCGCTTCATTCAATCCACATTTGCTCTTGAGCCTTGACAGTGCTCTGGGGATGTTCTGCAATAGGACGTCCCAGATTATTGCTTTTGGCCTAAAGGAGATTGGTGTGTCAGTAAAAATTGATAAGCAAGAAGCGAAGAAAACAGACGCTCTCACAAAAGAGTTAAAAAAGGGGTTCGAGTGGACTCAAGCTCATTCTCAAATAGTCGTGATCTTGATCCTTGCCTTCTTAGTGATTGGCGGGGGAACTGCCGCTTATCAGTACACCCAAGATCAAAAAGAAGTGGAACTGCAGTCTCAGTTCTTTGCTGCTGAAAAAGCTTTTCTCGAGAAGCGGGCGAGTCTAGAAATGGCAGAAAATCCACCACCTCCAGGTTCTGAGATGCCGGCTGTGAAGCCTCAGAAGTCCACTGGGGATATGAATCAAGATTATGGTTCAACTTTGCAGCCTCTTCAGAGTCTCCTCGAACAGTCCCCGCAGTCTAAAGCTGCCAAAATGTCTGCTCTCTATTTGGCAGAAACACATCTCAATTATAAAAAACCCACTGAGGCTGTCGGGTTTTTGAAGAAAGTAGACTCTTCAACTAAAGATCTCCTGAGTGGTTTGGTGAAGTATCAGCTGGGCACTGCCCTGGCGGATGCTCAGAACTGTTCTGAAGCGGTTCAGACCTGGTCTCAAGTGATCGCCAGTAAAGAAAGCTCGTTTTTGCATCCTCAGGCAAAGCTAAAACAGGCATTGTGTTATGAAGCCTTGGGGGATAAAGCCCAAGCTCAAAAGCTTCTTGAGGAAGTTTCAAGTCTGAAAGACAGCCAGATTGCGGAGACGGCAACCAAGTATCTCCGATTAGTTCAGTAGTTGAAGGAGGAGCCGGTGAAAACACTAAGCCTTTTCTGTGTTCTCTTTTTTCTCACGGCGTGCTCCTCGTTGGAGGTTGCTCGGGATCGTTATTTTTCTGGCGGACAGCGAGAATTTCTAGTCTCTAAACACTGGGTTCGACAGACGCTCACTCAGGACAATTTGAAATATCGGAAGATCAATCGATTTCAGCCCATGGCCTACAAGGACCTCCTGATTCAAGGAAACGCGATTGATGGACTGGTGGCCTATGAGAGAGATTCCGGGAGACTGGTTTGGAGACGGGTCGTTCCTCTGGGAGTGGAGTCTTCAGGAACATTGATCAATGATCGTCTTTTTGTCGGTGGTAATGATGGGCAATACTACTCCATCGATGCCGACGATGGCTCGGTTTTATGGACTTTTCCGATTCGTATTGAAGCTCTCTCGCAGCCCTTATTAGATAATGGAGTGCTGTATTTTCTGACTGGGAACAATTCCCTTTATGCCCTGGATGCATCTTCTGGAAAGCAGCTTTGGCAGTATTCAAGGCAAGATGCGACCCAACTGACAGTTCGTGGAGGATCCAGACCCGTCATCAAAAACGGGACTCTCTTTGTGGGATTTAGTGACGGAGCTTTTGTCGCAGTGTTGGCCTCGAATGGAGCTGTCAAATGGGAAAAACAACTCTCAAAAAATAAGAAATTTAGAGATATCGATTCAGATCCAGTCATCGATGGGGATTTTGTTTATATTGCTGGATTTGACGACCAGACTTATGCGCTCAGAGCTGCTACCGGCGATATCGTTTGGTCAGTGAAACAAGGTGGCTACGGCCAGCTTTTGATGAATGGGGATCATCTTTACCTGGCATCTTCAGATTCTAAAATCCTGAAGCTCAAAAAGGAATCTGGAGATACCGTTTGGACTTTTACGATGAAACAGGGAGTCGCTTCCTTGGGTGGGTTTTTGCCCGGCATTTTGGTTTTTGGAGGCTCATCGGATGACTTGTACTTTTTAGATCTACAGAATGGGAAATTGATTGAAAGATTCACACCAGGTCGGGGCATATTTTCAGCTCCCCTCGTGGATGAGAAAAAAGGTCAAGTGGCATTCATTTCCGGCGAAGGTAATCTCTATCTGATGAATGCACGCTGGGCCTACAAAAAACATATTCCGTATTTGAGGTAGACAATGAGAAAAACATTTTCAGTTTTAGTCTCTTTGGGTTTAATGGCTTGTGCGAGTGGCAACTGTCGGAGCCAACAGATAAAAAATCAAACACCAACACCGTCTTCTTCAGTGGTTGAAGCCACAGCAACACCTGTGGTGGTGGCTCAAGGGGATCGCGTACGGGTGTTTAAGTATGATGGATCCAAGCAGTGCAGTCTGGGGGAAGTGATTCCTCTAGAGAAAATGAAAGCAGAGCTGAAAGAGATTCAGGTTTTTAAAGCAGAGAGCAAAAGTGATGGCTTAATGCACCTGACAGTGTGTGGTGGATCCACAGGTCGAGCACATGTTTTTGAAATTAATAAAACCCAGCTCGAAGCGGCGAAGAAGCTGGGTTTCCGCGAATGGACCTTTGATTAATTAAAACTGATTCAAAAGTCTGTCCCTTCAGCAGAACGCCTTCCTCTAACGACCTAACTCTCTAGAGAAAAAAGGGAAATCGGACGGAATTTCTGTTTCTTGTAAAACA
>JBKCXY010000292.1:0-8339 GCA_046315835.1 Pseudobdellovibrionaceae bacterium
TCAAAAAGAAACACATGCTGTTGTTCTATAAGGCTAATTTTGCTAAAAAAAAATCAAGACTATGAATGTTGAAAAAAAAAAGGGGGGGGGTAAACTAAAGGCAAGAGATCGTTTTCTCTGGGAGTTTGACGGAAATGGCACACAATACCCCCCCCCAAGATTATTCGTTAAGCAACAAAGGCTTCATGCTAGTTGAAGTCCTAGTTGCTGTGGCAATTATGGCGATTATTGCTGTTGGAATGGCAGCAATGACAGTTTCAATCGCCAGACAAAATACTTCACTCCAAGAAAAATTACAGTCGATCGAGCTGGAGCAGTCCATACATCGTTTGATGGCAGACAGTAATAACTGTGCTTGTATGTTTGCAAATTTGGCTTGGCCCACTAATGGAACTGAAATTTCACTTGGACAGTTAAAAAATGGCTGTCAGACAGGCGGAACGGCGTTGATTTCAGCTGGTCAAAAAATTAATCCGTCTTCGAATATGAAGGTGGCATCGGTCAAACTTAAAAATTTGAAAAATATTGATGCAACGACTGTCTCAGGAGATTTAGAAATTTTATTTGATGAAGGTACTCTGGAGTCTGCTCTGAAGCCCATTTCTATACCCTCTCAAAGTTTTACACTCACTGGATCGAGTGTCCGCGCTTGCTTGGGTGTTCAAGGGGCTGATCGAATCTGTTCTAGCCTTGGTGGAACCTGGAATGGGACAACTTGTGCCACCAAACCACCGCCCCCCACTGAGACCTGCACCAGCATTGGAGGGACTTGGACCGATGGTGCTTGCAGGGCCGCATCCAGTGCAACGACCGCCGATGTAGCCACTGGATCTGCTCCCCAAGTTTGTGCAAGCTTGGGCGGCACATGGACTAGTGGGGCCTGTATCCCCGCGTCTCCGAGCGGAGGAAGTACTCCTGGGCAGTGTTATAGTGTGACATGCACAACGGCAAATGCAGGAACCCGAACAATGACATTCACATCGGCAACGGCAACGAAAATCCTGCCACTGGCAACTTTTCCTGGTGGCGACTTCGGCAGTGGCAACTACGTTGCTATGGGGATAACGAATGGAGCTTCGCCCTGGGGATTTGTCTGTCATTCCAATTATTGGTCAATTTCTTCACAAAATGGTCTGAACGCTACATTCAATGAGAGCACAGACAATTTAAAGACGGTGAAAACAATCAATGGAAAGACAGCTGATTTGGCAACGTTTTTGATTCAAAATGCTTATTTTGTCGACCGAGCTGAATGTAAAGCATTAACTGGCACGCCGAGATCCATGTCGTGGGGCACTTACCGAGTAATGAATTCCTGTGTTGCCAGCCCAATACCTTGTACATAAAATTATATTCCTAGGCCCGGATCCACAAAACCGAAGCCCCAGAGTCACAAGGCAAAGCCTGGACAAGGTCGGGATTTCAGGGCCTAATAAATCCCATGAAATTGTTCGAGTTGCTGCAGATTTTGCCCGAGTTTAAAAATGTGTCGGAGTACGCTCGGACCACCGAGGTGCGCACTCTCACGGTCTCTTCGCAAAAAGCGCAATACGGAGATGTGTTTGTGGCCATTCGCGGCTCTAAAGTGGATGGGCACAATCACCTCCAAGAAGCCATTCAAAATGGCGTTTGTGCCGTGGTGGTGGAATCCCCCGATAAAGTTCCCACCAGTTTTTCGGGTTTTATTCAAGTGGTGGCAAACTCCCGAGAAGCCCTGGATCTTTTAGCAAGCCAGTACTTTGAGCACCCTTCGAAATCCATGCTGATGTTTGGAGTCACTGGTACCAACGGGAAGACGTCGACCACCTACATGCTCGAGCATGTTTTCAATGAGCTTCGAATGCCAACAGGTGTTCTAGGTACCATCAATCACCACCTCCAAAACAAAGTCTGGTCCACCGAGATGACCACCCCTGGTCCTATTGAATTGCAAAGCCGATTGGCAGAAATGAAAAACGAAGGCGCAAGACTGGTGGCGATGGAAGTATCAAGTCATGCCCTTCATCAGCATCGCGCCGATGGAGTTCACTACAACACAGTTCTCTTTACGAACCTGACCAGAGATCATCTCGATTACCATCAATCGATGGAAAACTATCATCAGGCCAAGCAGAGACTGTTTACAGATCTCCTTTGGTCCTCCAGTAAAAAACCGGTTTTTGCGATTGTGAATCGAGATGATGAGTATGGCCGCCAAATGCGAGTTTGTTCGGAAGCTGTGATTTGGACCTACGGACAAGATCCTCACGCTGATTATTCCTTTGAACTCTTGCAGATGAATTTTTCAAGAATTGTGTTCAAGCTCAAGTCACCCTTCGGCAACTTTGAAGGGATTTTGCCTTCGAGCGGAAAGCATAACCTTTACAATGCCGTGGGAGTGATCGCGGCCGCTGCAAGCTTGGGTGTTCCACCGGCCTCAGCGCTCGAGAAATTGGCTACTTTTAAGGGTGTGCCTGGGCGACTTCAGCAAGTAGAAACAGAAACTCGTTACCATGTGTTTGTGGATTACGCCCACACCCCTGATGCACTTGAAAATGTGTTAAAATCTCTGGACCAAGTTCGAAAAGAGACAGGAAGTACAGCCAAGATTTGGACTTTGTTTGGCTGCGGCGGAGATCGAGATAAGGGAAAGCGTCCGGTGATGGCGCAGATCGCCTGTCAGTATTCTGATGAAGTCATTGTCACTTCTGATAATCCCCGCACCGAGGAACCAGCGGCGATCATTGCAGATATTCTGGTTGGTATCGACAAAGATACACGAGCTGCCAAAGTGCGAGTTGAGGCCAACCGGCGCAAAGCGATTGAGCTTGCACTGCTGTCGATGGAGCCCACCGATGTGCTTTTGATTGCAGGTAAAGGTCATGAAGATTATCAAATCATCGGCACTGAGAAGCAGCCCTTCAGCGACTACTTGATCGCCCAAGAAATTTTGAGAGGAATCAAATCATGAAGAAAATGAGTTCAGAATTTGTGATGAACGCTGTTCAAGGCCGTCTCTTATCTCAGTTACAAACAGAATTCATCGGTGTGGGCAGCGATACAAGAAAAAATCTGAAAGGTCAGATTTTTATTGCTCTCAAAGGTGATAATTTTGATGCGCATTCTTTTCTTGCTCAAGCGAAAGCTCAAGGCGCGGCAGCGCTCATTGTGCACGACTCTTCCAAAGTGACCGAAGACTTGAAGTCTCAGCTCACAGTGATTCTTGTGAAAGATACCTTACTGGCTCTTCATGATTTAGCAAGGGCCCAAAGACGAAGGTCTTCGGCCCTCGTTCTAGGAATCACGGGTTCCAACGGGAAGACGACCAGTAAAGAATTTACTGCGATTTTGTTTTCACAGTACCGAAAAACACATTACTCCAAAGGTTCTTTTAACAATCACTGGGGTGTGCCATTCACTCTGCTTGAAGAATTTGAAGGGGCTGAAATTACGATCAGCGAAATGGGAATGAATCATGCCCATGAGCTGGAAGTTCTGGCTAAAGTTAATGAGCCGGATGTGGTCGTTTGCTCTGTGGTGGGTCAAGAGCATATCGAGCACTTTGGCTCTCTCGAAAAAATTGCGGAAGCCAATGAAGAGATCTACAAATTTTCGCCAGCCAAAGCTCAGCGCATTTATAATCTCGACAATTCTTTTACGGCACAAATGTATTCGCGCGCTCAAGCGCAGTATCCACAGTCGAAAAGGATTTGGACTTTTTCTGAGAAAGATTCAAAAGCAGATGTGTTCTTGCAGTTAAAAGATTTGGAAATGTCAGGCTTTACCGTGCGGGGAAGAATCGGCTCTCAAGAAGCTGAAGCTCGCGTCCCAGTTTTTGGAGCGCATAACTTGACCAACGTGATGGTGGCAGCAGCTTTGGGGCTTGCTGCGGGATTAACACCGGATCAAATTTGGAAAGCGCTTCCGCTTTTCAAAACCAATTGGGGGCGAAACCAATTGGTGCAAACGAAAACGGGCGCTGAAATTTTATTTGATGGTTACAATGCCAATCCCGATAGCATGAAAGCTTTAATTGATAATGTAAGACTCATCCGCAACGCCGGAAAAAAAGTCGGCGTGTTTGGACAGATGCTCGAGATGGGGCCCTTTGCGAGTGAAGCCCACCGAGAACTGGGCGAGTGGGCAGGGCGTGCTGGCTTTGATTATCTTTGGTTCTACGGGGAAAGTGCGCCTGAATTTCAAGCCGGAGCAAAAGCTTCGGGATTTTCGAAAAATCTCATGATTTCAAATGCTTATGAAGATTCTCTTGCGACGGAGCTCGCATCTGTGCTAAACCGTGGGGATATAGCACTCGTTAAGGGGAGTCGGGGGATGAAGCTCGAGCGGTTTGTGCTCGCTTGTCAGCCCACGAATTTCTCTTTAACGAAAGAATAGCCATCAAAGGAACATCATGTTTTATCAGCTTTTGTATTCGTATGCTGATCAGTTCTCAGCACTGAATGTCTTTCGCTACATCACAGTTCGGACTTTCATCTCTTTCTTCACTGCTTTCTTGCTCTGTTGGATGTGGGGTCCTTACTTCATTCGTCGACTGCGAGAAAAACAAATTGGACAAAGCATCCGCGATGACGGCCCTCAGACTCACAAGAAAAAAGCTGGAACACCCACCATGGGTGGTGGACTGATTCTCCTAAGCACGCTGGTGCCTGTTCTGTTGTGGGTGGATATGATGAACCCACTCGTGTGGGCAGTGTTGATCGTGACCTGGGGATTTGGCGGCATCGGATATTTGGATGACTGGTT
The DNA here is from genome assembly GCA_046315835.1 of Pseudobdellovibrionaceae bacterium. GTDB lineage: Bacteria > Bdellovibrionota > Bdellovibrionia > Bdellovibrionales > Bdellovibrionaceae > JAJTIC01. The sequence goes on from JBKCXY010000292.1 coordinate 4,744, forward strand.
GAAGGTGAGCAAGAAAAACACCAAAGGCTTACCGGGTAAAGTTCGATTAGCTGGTGAATTTGCAATTTCTGCGGCGGTCGTGTTTGCACTCATTCAGTGGTTTCAATTTTCAACAGTGCTTCATGTTCCCTTCTTGAAGAGTTTGTCTTTTGATTTGGGATATTGGTACGTGGCTTTTGCTTCACTGGTGATTGTCGGCACTGCCAATGCGGTGAACCTCACCGACGGACTTGATGGTCTCGCGATTGTGCCGGTGATGATTTCTGCGGCAACTTTGGGACTCTTCGCCTATGTGGCAGGTCACTTTACGATTTCCGCGTATCTTCAAATTCCTCATGTGATGGGCTCTGGCGAGCTCGTACCTCTGGCTGCGATCATTGTGGCTGCAGGCATGGGATTTCTTTGGTTCAATGCTTATCCGGCTCAAGTTTTCATGGGCGACGTGGGAAGTCTTTCTCTCGGGGGATTTCTGGGGACCATGGCTGTGCTCACGAAGAATGAAATCTTGATGGTGCTTCTCGGTGGAGTTTTTGTGGTGGAAGCTCTCTCAGTGATCGGCCAAGTGGCAAGCTTTAAGCTCACGGGGAAAAGAATTTTCCGAATGGCTCCGATTCACCATCATTTTGAATTGAATGGATTAACTGAAACTAAAATCATCGTTCGCTTCTGGATCATCTCGATTTTGCTCGCAGCACTGAGCTTGTCGACTCTTAAGCTAAGATAGATTAATTATTGGAGGCCCACATGTTCAATGACGTCAGTCAATTGAAAGATAAACGTATTCTTGTCGTCGGACTTGGGAAAACAGGTGTTTCCCTGGCTCGATTTTTACAAGCTCATGGTGCGCAAGTCACTGTGACTGATCACAAGTCAAAGCCAGAGCTCAGCACTCAGCTCGAATCTCTCGGTGATCTGCCTGTGAAGTACGAGCTCGGTGGACACAGCCCTAAAATTTTCTTGAATCAAGATTTGGTGATTCTGTCTCCGGGCGTACCTTCGGGATTGAAGATTTTTGAATATGCGCGCAGCCAAGGAATCAAAATCACCGGCGAGCTAGAGTTCGCAGCGCAATTTATTAAAGAGCCCATCATCGCATTGACAGGCACCAATGGAAAAACAACGACAGCGCGGTTGATTGAGCAGATGATTGCTGAATCCGGAATCAAGGTTTGGGTGGGTGGTTCCATGGGAACTCCGCTCACGGATTACTTGCGATCTGAGGAAAAAGCACAGGTTGTTGTGGTGGAAGTTTCTAGCTTCATGCTGGAAACAGTGGATTCATTCACTCCGCAAAATATTTTGTTCATGAACTTGGCTGAAAATCATTTAGATCGCTATCGTTCGATGGAAGAGTATGTGAATGCCAAGCGCCGAATTTTCAAAAATACCAATCAAGCAACGACAAGCATTCTGAATGCCGATGACAACGCCGTGGTTGAACTGGCCAGAGATCCTGCTGTTCAGCGCGGTCGAATTTTCTATTTTTCAAGGAAGCACCAGCTCGAGCCGCAAATCATGAATATTGGGGGAGCCGTGAATATCGGGCACGAAGTCCGCGTTCGCACGGGCCCTGAGATCGAGTATTTCAATATCAAAGAAATGAAAATGCGCGGAAAGCATTCCGTCGAAAACGTGATGGCGGCGATTCTTGTTGCGCGCGAGCACGGGGCTAAAAAAGAAGCGATCCAAACGGTGATCAATAACTTCAAAGGTCTTCCTCATCGATTAGAGTACGTCCGAAAAGTGGGTGGAGTGCAGTTTTTCAACGATTCGAAAGCCACTAACGTTCATGCGGTCCTCAGAGCTTTGGATTCTTTTGATGAGAACGTGATATTGATTGCGGGCGGGAAAGAAACCAATTTGAGTTTTGAAGCTCTCAGAAATCATGTCCGCCGAAAAGTAAAGACTTTGATTGTGGTCGGAGAAGCCAAAGAGCGAATTAATCGTGACTTGGGTGACTTCTCGGAAACCTTCTTGATCGGAACTTTTGAAGAAGCGGTGCTAATTGCTTACCAAAAGTCTAGGATTGGGGACATCGTTCTACTGTCACCGGGGTGCTCCAGCACTGATATGTTTGACAGCTTTGAGGAGCGGGGAGACTATTTCAAGGAGATCGTGAAGAAGTTTCATTGATCTAGGAATCTCTCAAGGAGGAGAGTTATGTCTATTCGCCTGTTCGTGACTGGGCTTTTGGCTTCGTCGTTTTTATTTTTATCGGGATGTGCTTCTTCAGCATTGAAGCAGAGAAAAGACCAGCGAGATAAAGTAGCCCAGACATCAAAGCTTTATTGTGAGTTTATCAATGGTGAAGTTTTCCCTGATATCGACGTGGCCTTAAACTTAGAAATGGCCAAGCGCTGTGATTCAGAAAAGAACTTCACAATCACTCAATACAAGACTCAGTCAGATAATATGGGAATCATGTATTGCTGTGTACCCCAGCAGAAAGCAGCTCCAGAGCGCAAATCTGAAGCTCCAAAATCTGAAGTTAAATCGGATGCCAAAGCCGATGTAAAACCTGAGGGCAATTAATGCTCAAGCACCTCTCCAGCCCACTCTTGCTCGCAGTTCTTGCGCTCATGGGGATCGGAGTGGTGCAGGTTTATTCATCCAGTTACATTTTTGCCACTGAGTCTTTTGGAGATGGTTTATTTTTTTTCCAAAGACAATTGGTGTTTGCTCTCTTGGCCTTCTCTATTTTGTTGGTCGCCGCGCAAATTCCCCTGCACTGGATTGAAAAGTATGGATGGAGTGTTTGGCTCGTTGCTGGGATTGGAGTGGCTCTCACGCTGGTCCCCGGCCTGGGCATCCGAGTCGGTGGAGCTGTTCGCTGGCTTGATCTTCCTTTTGGACAGAGGTTTGAGCCCTCAGAGTTACTCAAGCTCTCGTTCTCGTTGCTCTTTGCCAGTCTCTTGGTTCGCCAAGAAAATTTCTTAGGCAAGTTAAAGTGGCCAGCGGTGCTCGTGCTTGTTTTTGCGCCCATGATTCTTTTGCTTCGCCAGCCTGATTTTGGAAGCTTTGCAATCATTACGGCTGTGGCGATCTCACTCCTTTTCGCGTTTGGTCTCAAGTGGCGCTACATCACCACGGCTTTTTTGGTGATGATTCCAACCTTCTATTATTTGGTCATGATGAAGCCCTATCGAAAAGCGCGGGTGATTTCTTATCTTGATCCCTGGGCTAATCCAGAGACTAAAGGTTTCCAAGTGATTCAATCCATGCTGAGCTTTGGCTCAGGGGGGCCGACCGGAGTGGGTTTAGGACAAGGCCAGGGGAAGCTCTTTTTTCTGCCTGAGGCCCATACGGACTTCACGATGGCTGTTCTTGGTGAGGAGCTGGGATTCATTGGCGTGGTTCTCGTTCTTGCCTTGTATGGCTTTATTGTGCTGAGGGGTTTTCAGATTGCAATTCGCTGCGAGAAGCCTTTTCACAAGGCCCTCGCACTAGGGATTTCTGTGACTTTTGCGTTGTCCGTCTTCATCAATGCGGGCGTTGTGATGGGGCTCTTGCCCACGAAAGGTTTGACACTTCCTTTTCTGAGTTATGGAGGAAGCAGTTTGGTGACTCTTTGTCTGATGTTTGGAGTGCTCCTCAAC
>JBKCXY010000293.1:0-1316 GCA_046315835.1 Pseudobdellovibrionaceae bacterium
CTCAAGAGCGACTCACGGTCTTTGACAGGATCTCCGTATTCAGTCACGCGAAGTGGTCTTCGAAAAGGGGCTGTGTTCTCGAGAAAGGTGACTAAATTACTCATCCCCACTAGGGCGACACCAGCATCAAAACTTTCCGAAAAGCGAGTCAGAGCCATCAAAGTTGAATAACCCCCATAACTCCATCCCATGGACCCCACTTTTCGAGTCACCGGAGTCTTCTTCCGAAAATAGAGAGCTGCATCTTCGATGTCAGTGATCACATTTTCTCTCAGTGGTCCATTATCTAAATCTCGGTACTTCCGCACATAACCCGTGCTTCCTCTCACATTTGGTTCCGCAAAAATAAATCCATTTTCAACAAAGAGTTGCGCCACCACTGAAAAACCGGGCTCACTTTGAGCTTCTGGCCCTCCATGAAAATGAATGACTACTGGACAAGGGGATGTGAGTTCTCTTTTTTCACAGGCTTCAGAAGCTCGCAACAGCATGGGAATCTTTGAGCCATCTCGAGCTTCATACTGAACTTCACGAGAAGCTACAAATTTCGAAGTCTCTACTTCTGGAGATGAAGGTAATACCCATTGAGTGAGCAACCGATTTTTGAAATTATAGGAATAACTCAGTCGAGGCGCCTGGCTGGTCTCAATGGAGAGCATTAAGTGAGATCCATCCCGCGTGAGGGAACCAGGGCTGACATGGTCAGCACCAGGGAAGGCTGGAAACACTATCTTCTTCCAATTTCCCATCTCAAACCCATAAAGTCTTGTGAACCCATTTTCATTCATAGTGAAAATCACTTTGGTTCGCGCGCGGTCGACTTGAAGGGACTCTACGTCCCAGGATTTCTTCGGAGAAAGTGCTTTCCAAGATTTCCCTTGCCATAAAAACAAGGTTCTAAAATCTCCCCCACGATGAGAAAGCACCAGATACTGATCTGGCCGATCCGTAAACATCACTGTATATTCTTCTTTTTCATTTTGCCCCAAAAGAGGCTTCATTTCTTTGGTCTCAATGTTAAAGAGATAAATCTCATCTGAAAAATTACCCGTACTTTTATTCAGAAGCCACCACCCATCGTCTCGGTGGTCGGCCACACTCCAGATCCCAGGCTCCTTGAGAAGAAGCTCTTTCTTTTTGGTCTTAATCTCAAAACGATAAATGGCATAACTTTCCTGAGAAAGGTCATTGGCTGTGAAATACAAGAACCGAGAATCACTTGAGATTCCCTGAAGAAAAGTTCTCACTTTCGGAAGATGCTGAATCTCTATCAATGCACCTCCCGTAGGAGCTAAAAGATAAAGGCCGGGATGTTC
>JBKCXY010000294.1:0-12483 GCA_046315835.1 Pseudobdellovibrionaceae bacterium
GCTCTATGGCAAATGCACAAACCACTGAAGTTTTTAATTGTCGGCCCGAGCAGTTTTTTAAAATTATCTCGGACTACCCAAGTTATCCGCATTTCCTTCAAGAGGTGAAAGACTGCAAAGTCTTGAAAACCGAAGGAAATAAAAAGCTCGTCGAGTACACTGTTTCTGTGATGAAGACATTTAAGTACAGTCTTTGGATGACAGAGACCGCTTCTTCTGAAATCAAATGGGAATTTGCGGGTGGAGATATTTTTAAGACATCTTCGGGGTATTGGAAGCTTCAAGAAGAGGGTGGGAAGACTCGCGCGACCTATTTTGTGGAGGCCACTTTTAATCTGCTGGTTCCAGGTCCTATTGCCAAAGCTTTGGTGAGTGTGAATCTCCCTAATATGATCAGTGCTTATCATAAGCGAGTGAAAGAGCTTTATGGCTGATCAAGACGACTCAGGTCAAAGCAAGAAAGAAAGTCTTCTCGGTGACACAGTCAAAAAGCTATTCACGGCAGGGGTCAGTGCGGCTTTTATGACCGAAGAAAGTGTTCGTACTTATTTAGCGGAATTGAAGCTGCCGAAAGAAGTCCTGAATTTGATTCTCCAGCAAGCTTCAAGATCAAAGGATGAGATCACGGGCAGAGTCTCGAAAGAAGTGATCTCGATGATTCAGAAAATCGATTTCACGAAAGAAATGGTAAAATTCGCAGAAACACACAAATTTAAAATCACTGCTGAAATTGAAGTTTTAAAAAGGGATTCAAGTTCTCGAGCCGAGCCAGCCGCGACGGTAAAACCAAAAAGCGATGAGTAAAGTCGTGATCGTCATCAGTAGTAGAACGCCGGGATATCCGAAAGGGTGGCCCAGCTCCGGCATATTCTCAAAATTCATCCCATAGAGACCCGCAATAAAATTCAAGGGCATAAAGAAGACACTGAAAACGGTGAGGATTCTCATGACTTCGTTGGTTTTTTGCGAAGCTAGAGAAATCTGTAAGTTCAACAACGAAGTGGCATCTTCGAGAAGTTCATCTGTCATAAACACCATTGTCGATAAATTCTCTCGGAGATCTTGAAAGAGAGGAGCATTGTTATCCGAGGAAGGACTGAGTCTTTGGATGACATCGTGGGAGTGAAGAAGAATTCTTTTAATCAAGCTCAGTCGCCTGCGGATAATGTGCAGGTCTTGAAACATTTTTGGGTCATTCCCTTGATCAAACATCGCGGCCTCAAAGAGATCGAGTTCATCTTCCCCGCGCTCGAGAGGGATATGATAGCTTTTCAAGGCTCGATTGAGAAATTTCACTAAAATCTGCTGTTGTGAAACTTGGGACTCCTCTTTTTTCTGTGAAATCTCATCCATGCACTTATCAAAAAGTCCTTGGAAAAATTCAGGATCCAAACGATGAACAGTGATGATGAAGTCGGGTCCAATAAAAATAGAGACTTTTCTCGTCAGGCTGCGGATCGAGTCTGCTCTGGGATCCGCATCCACATCATAAATACGAAGAATTGCAAAAGTCAGCGATCCCAGTCGTTCAAATTTCGGAAGATGGATCGGGTCAAGGGTGTCTTGCACCATCACCGGATGAAGCTGAAACTCGGTGCGAAGGGCTTCCATCTCCTCCCGGCTAGGATGAGCCACATCAATCCACTGAAAGCTCTGGCATTTAAACAGAGTTCTTCGCATCCTTCTTCATCGGAAAAAACCTTGCCAAGACCAAGGTCAAAAGGAAATCTTAAGGTCTAGTTTTCGGTCTCAAAATGAGAGGGTGGTCATGGTCTTTACCTACGAGTCATTCAATCCTGAATCGCTAAAAATTTGCGCGCAGTTTGAAGTCCTTTCGGATTCTGAGTTGGGTCAAAGGATTCTGTTCCTTCAAGGGGCCCAAAGAATTTGGGTCCAAACTCCCTTGGAAGAGCGAAAGAGAGCCTTGAGAGCTATGGGGGGAGAACTCAGGGCTCATCAGACTCAGCTGGCAGAATTGATGACTCAGGAATTAGGGAAGCCACTGAAAGAAGCTCAAGCAGAACTGAAGAAGTGTATCCAATCCATCGAAGACTTTTGTGATTTAGTGAATCCCTCCCATCTTGTGGAGCGTGAACCTCTGGGGTTGATCCTCGGTGTGATGCCGTGGAATTTTCCTGTCTGGCAGGTGATTCGCTCCGCGGTACCGTGTTTGCTGGCAGGAAATGCTTATCTTTTGAAACCCTCAGAACTTGTGCCGCAAACGTCATTGCTGCTCGCCGAGCTCATGAAGAAACATCTTTCCGTTTTTGAGGTGGGGTTCTTAGAGCACCATCAAGTCTCAAAGCTTCTTGAAAGCTCTGATATTCAAGGTTTTTCATTTACAGGATCAACAACCGTGGGAAGGCTTCTTGCGCAAAAAGCAGCATATGAAATGAAGCCCTATGTCCTGGAGCTGGGGGGAAGTGATCCCTACCTGGTTTTTGAGGCAGCGGATCTTGCGCTTTCGGTAAAATCCTTAGTGAAAGCAAGGTCTCAGAACAACGGACAATCCTGTTTGGCCGCGAAACGGTGGATCATCCATGAGAAATTGAAGAAGGATTTCCTGACACGGGTTCAAGCGGAATGGGAAAGCTACAAGATTGGTGAAGCTTGCCAGATGGAGACAGATCTCTCTGTTCTCGCTCATCCTCGTTTCAAAGAAAAAACCGACGCTCAGATCGAGTACCTGTTCAAAAAAGACAAAGGTGTGAAGCTCTACGAGCGGAGTGTTGAGAAGCATCCCAGTCGCGTAGCTCCCCAGGTCATTGAAGTGGGTACCCCATCTCTGTTTTATCAAACCGAAGAGATTTTTGCTCCTGTGGCGATGCTTTCGTGGTTTAAGACAGAGGAGGAAGCTTTGGGTCTTGCCAATGCCACTCAGTATGGATTGGGGGCGGCGGTTTTTACAGAGGACACAGATCAAGCTTCGCGAGTGGCTCGTGGTCTTCAATCAGGGGCTGTCTTTATCAATGATTTTGTGAAATCAGATTTGAAATTCGCCATTGGGGGGCGCAAATTTTCAGGTCGGGGTTATGAGATGGGCCTTTTGGGGCTCATGGAGTTTACGGCGTTAAAGTGGGTGAAATAGGCTGATACCACTCAGGAAATGTCTGTGTTTCTTTGTTTTCGAGAATGAGCGCGGCTTCATCGCCGGCGGACTCGAGATCCAAAGGTTCCGCTTCCAAAGATTTTTTTCCATTGAAGTAAGAGCGAGAGTTTTGAAAATCTGTGAGTTGCGCATCGGTGTTTGAAATGGAAATTTTTTCGATCAAATCTCGGAGAAAAAGCACAATATTTTGCTGGGGTTCAAGGTCCTCTTTCAGGGCTTGCTCTAATTGGGTGCGAAAGAGCACGGGCCAGTTTTCGCGCTTGGCCTCTTGTTGGATCTTTGATTCCCAGTCTGGGGTCTGTAGCAGAAAACGCAAGCGATAGACGAATTCGCGTCGCAAGTCTCTTTCTCGTGGGGGGAGTTGGGTGGCATTTTCAAGTTCTTCCCGCCAATTTTCCAATTGATTCCGAGCCATTTCGAGGGAGTTTGTGCGAGGCAGAGCCCAGCTTGCACTCGTGCTGAAAAGGATCAAAAAGATAAGAGTAAAAGGCTTTATTTTCTTCACCATCGTGGAGTATACCAAGGGCAGGAGCGGGTTCCCACTGTCAGAAAAATAGACAGTAAAAAATGGAAAGAGGAGTCCCTCTCAAGGAATTGAGCTTGCATCCCATTGAACATGCCGTGACCAGAAACTTTCGCGAAGCCTTTCCTGAAGGAAAAGGGGTTCAAAACTTAGATCTGTTGGTCTCTGGAGGGCTTGATTCCATGGTGCTCCTGAGTGTTCTCCATCGGCTGAAGGGGCTTTTGAAGATCGATCTCCGGGTCCTTCACCTTCATCATGGTGAAGGGGGGGAGCGAGATTTCTTCCGAGATCAGGCGCGAGATCTTGTTTTTAGTTTTTGTGAGAAAGAAAGAATTCCGTTTTTGACTCATCAATCATCTAAAAACCTCACCTCTGAAGAAGAATGTCGAGACTTTCGCAGATCTTGGATTCGCCAAGTAAGCCCTGGGCGAGTTGTGACCACAGGACATCACTTGAATGATGCGTTAGAGAATGATCTTATTCGCCTGATTCGAGGCACTGGTCCTCGGGGTCTCACGAGTTTCAAAATTTGGAATGGTCACGTCTTTCGCCCTCTGTTGACGGCGTCTCGCGAACAGATCAGAACTTATGCCGAGAACCGCTCTTTAGTCTGGATCGAGGATCCGAGCAATCAAGACGAGCGCTATCTAAGAAACTTCCTTCGAAATCGGTGGCTTCCTGAGCTCGAGAGTCATCGCAAAGGAGCTTTAAGTCGCCTGCAGAAGTCTTTGGAATTGATCAAAGAATCCCTTTTACAGAGCGAAAACTTAGGCTCTCGGAAAGTTGTCGCTTTGAGTGAGTCGATCAGTCTGCCGTGGTACAGCACTCTTTCTGTGGCGGAAAAAAAACAGCTTCTTGCCAGATATATGTTAGAGGTCATGAAAGTGAGCTTTACTGTTTCACAAATCAAAGAAATCCATAAGCAGCTAGACATTCCGAAAAGAGTGCACAGATTCACAGTTGCGGGTCTAGTTTGGCATTCTAACGCAGAGCAATTTTGGGCAGAGAAAAAAGCCAAAATTCCTTAAGAAAAACTAAGCATTAGAACAGCCTTTCTGATACCCTAAAAAAGGGAAAGGCAGGACTTATGAAGTCAGCACAAAAAACAGTCGCGCTCTGGTTTTTCTTGGTCATTCTGGCCGTGTTTGTGATTCAGGTGATTCAAACGAAGCATCAAACAGCGATTCAAGATTTCTCTTATGCGAAGTTTTACGAGGCCGTCAAAAATAAAGAATTGGAAAGCGTCACGATTCGACAGGATACCAACGAGATTTTTGGATTGATTAAGCCTGAGTTCGAAGAAAAGTATAAAGGGAAGCAATTTTTGATTCCTGCCAACACGGGAGATGAGTCCTATAAATTTCTGTTAGAAAACGGCATCGTGCCCAATTATGAAAAAGGCGAGTCGAACAGCTTGCTTCAGAGTTTCTTTATTAATTGGCTTCCTGTCCTTCTCATCATCGGATTTTTCTTCTTTATCATGCGCCAAATGCAAGCGGGCGGGGGAAAGGCCATGAGCTTTGGAAAATCAAAAGCGAAGCTCCTCACTGAGAATAAAAACCGGGTCACCTTCAAAGATGTGGCCGGCGTTGATGAAGCTAAAGAAGAGCTTCAAGAAATCGTTTACTTCCTGAAGGATCCGAAAAAATTCACTAAGCTGGGTGGTCGCATCCCGAAAGGGGTGCTCCTGATTGGTTCACCAGGAACCGGGAAAACTCTTCTAGCAAGAGCTGTCGCAGGTGAGGCTGGAGTTCCCTTCTACTCGATTTCGGGTTCAGATTTTGTGGAGATGTTTGTCGGTGTCGGCGCCAGCCGAGTCCGTGATCTCTTTGAGCAAGGGAAGAAGAATGCTCCCTGTTTGATCTTTATCGATGAGATTGATGCTGTCGGCAGACACCGTGGTGCTGGCATGGGTGGAGGACATGACGAACGAGAGCAAACTTTGAATCAGCTCCTGGTCGAGATGGATGGTTTTGAAGCGAACGACGGAGTGATCATCATTGCAGCGACCAATCGTCCTGATGTTTTGGATCCGGCTCTGTTGCGTCCTGGTCGATTCGATCGCCGAGTGGTGGTGAATAAGCCTGACCTCAATGGACGGAAGCAGATTTTGGATGTTCATATTCGCAAGACTCCGGTGGGACCTGATGTTTCGCCCGAGAGGCTGGCTCGAGGAACGCCTGGTTTTTCAGGAGCTGATCTAGAGAATTTGGTGAATGAAGCGGCGCTGATCGCTGCCCGGGCCGATAAAAAATATCTGGAGATGGAAGATTTTGAAAAAGCCAAAGATAAGGTCATGATGGGTTCTGAACGGAAATCCATGGTGGTGGCGGAAGAGGATCGAAAGATTACCGCATGGCATGAAGCAGGTCATACTCTGGTTGGGAAAAAGCTGGAAGGGATTGATCCGATTCACAAAGTCACTATTATCCCTCGGGGAATGGCTTTGGGAGTGACTCAAACTCTTCCCGAAAAAGACAGCTTGAATCTCTCAAAGAAAAAAGCAATCAACATGATTTCCTTCCTTTTTGGTGGTCGTGCCGCTGAAGAAATTGTTTTCGGTGATATTACAACCGGAGCTGGGAACGATATCGAAAGAGCTACGGATATCGCTCGAAGAATGGTGACAGAGTGGGGAATGAGTGAAAAGCTTGGACCTCTTTCTTATGAAAAGCGAGAGGGCCCTGTGTTTTTGGGGCTCAATGGTCAAAATACTGTTCGTGATTACTCAGATGCAAAAGCAGAAGAGATCGATCAGGAAGTTTTTGGGATTATCGACAATAGTTACAAGGTGGCAGTGAAGATTCTCAAAGATCACCGCGATGCTTTAGATCGGCTCGCTCTGGCTTTGCTGGAATACGAGACGATTGATGGTGTTGAAGTGGAAATGCTCGTCAATGGGGCTCAAGTCTCTGAGATTGGAAAGTTACGAGCCAATAAAGTTTCTGCAAGTCAGCAAGGCTCTGATTCCATCGACACCAAAAAGACGTCCTCGGGCAGCGATCCGGTCGGTAACCCAGGACCTGTTTCGATTTAACGAGAGAGAACGATGAATTACAGCTTAGCGATCGACAACTTGAGCTTCATCGTCAATCACATACGACTCCAAGATCTGATTGATCTGGTTTTAGTGTGGTTGGTTGTTTATCGTGTTCTTGTCCTGATTAAGAAAACCGGAACGATCCAGATGCTTTCGGGATTGGGTGTTCTTGCGATCATGTACATCCTTTCCATTTGGTTTGAGTTGTTTACGTTCAATTGGATTCTCGAAAAGTTCTTCTCGAACCTCTTCGTGATTGTGGTGATCCTGTTCCAGGGTGAAATACGTCGCGCGCTCGCGCAGATCGGGAGCAATCCCTTTTTCTCGGATGTTTCTGCAGTTCAAGAAACTCAAGTGGTGGAAGAGATCGTCAAAGCCGCTTTTTCCATGGCTCAACGAGGTTATGGGGCTTTGCTTGTCATCGAAAGAGATATTCTGATTGATTATCACATTGAATTTGGAACAGAAGTGGATGCCAAAGTTTCCGCGGAGCTTTTGTCGTCGATCTTCCATCCCACAAGCCCCATTCATGATGGTGCAGTTCTGATCCGGGCTGGTAAAGTGCATTCTGCAGGAAATTTTCTTCCCCTGAGTAAGAACCCTGTGCTGGATAAAAACTTGGGGACTCGCCACCGCGCTGCCATTGGTCTCACAGAGGAAACTGACGCTATGGTGATCATTGTGAGCGAAGAGAATAAGAGCGTGGGTGTGGTCCAAGGGGGGCATTTAACCCCGATGATGGATATGGGGCAACTTCGTCAAAATCTCTATGAACTTTATGGTCTGAAGTATAAGGCGGGCAATGAGGTGTTCTCATGAGAGTGAAGTGGAAAGATGTTGTCACAGAGAACCTCAGTTATAAATTAGTCTCGCTTTTTATTGCTCTGATTTTGTGGCTCACTATTTTAGGTCGACGGGATTTTACCCTGAGTAAGAGTATCGAAGTTGAGACCTACGCTGTTGCGGGTCTCATGGTGCAATCACAGAGCACTGACGTCATCAAAGTCAAAGTCACAGGACCAAGAAATGCGATTCGGAAGTTTATTGATAGTGGACTGAATCAAGTCTTGTCTGTCGATGTCACAAATTTTGGTGTGGGTGAATTTGAGGTCGAAATTCCCGTTCACAAAATTGATGTGCCTTTTGGGGTCAAAGTCGTCTCAGTGCGACCGCAAACTTTGCGGGTAAAAATTGTTAAAAAGTGAGTTTTTGTGAAAGATAGAAAAAGTAAACTCTTCGGTACAGATGGGATTCGAGGAACCGCCAATGTCTACCCCATGACTCCTGATCTGGTTCTTAAAGTGGGCCAGGCTCTTGGGCACTTACTGATGCAACAAAGTTCTGATCAATCTCCGGGAACCATCAAAGTGGTGATTGGGAAAGATACAAGGCTCTCGGGTTACATGCTTGAACAAGCGCTGGCTTCAGGGCTGAACAGCATGGGAGTGCATGTTCAAATGGTGGGGCCACTTCCCACTCCTGGTATCGGGTTTTTAGTGAGAAATATGCGAGCCGCCGCGGGTGTCGTCATTTCCGCGAGTCACAATCAGTTTCAAGATAATGGAATTAAAATCTTTGGAGCTGATGGGTTTAAGATCAGTGATGAGATGGAGCGGGAGATCGAACGGCTCGTACTGGATGAAGATCTCACCAAGTATCTGTCCTCGAGCACCGGCATTGGTCGTTCAAAGAGAATTGACGATGCTCAAGGTCGTTACATCGTGTACGTTAAAAATTCTTTTCCACTTGAGTACACTTTAGATCATTTGAGAATCGTGTTAGATACAGCCCATGGGGCCGCTTACAAAGTCGCTCCGGCGGTTTTCTCTGAACTGGGAGCTGAAGTCATCCAGTTGGGAAATCAACCCAATGGAACCAACATTAATGATAAAGTAGGCGCCCTTTACCCGGCGAAGCTCGCAGAAGCCGTAGTTCAGTACCGGGCTGATGTGGGAATAAGTCTTGATGGAGATGCTGATCGACTCATTCTTGTTGATGAAAAAGGCCAAGTGATGAATGGCGATCATATTCTGGGGATCTGTGCTCTTCATATGAAGAAAAAAGGCACTTTGAAAAACAACACTTTGGTTGTCACTCAGATGTCGAATTTTGGTCTCGAAAAAAAGATGAAAGAAGCAGGCATCAATGTCATCAAAACAAATGTGGGTGACAAATATGTGGTCGAAGAGATGCGAAGAGGGGGATATAACCTCGGAGGAGAACAGTCAGGCCACATTATTTTCCTTGACCATACGACCACAGGGGATGCTTGTGTGGCAGCTCTGAATGTGTTGAGTGTAATGAAGCAAACCGGTGTTCGTCTGAGTGAACTCAATCGTATTATTGAAGATGTGCCTCAGGTTTTGATCAACTGTCGAGTCAAAAGACGAGATGAACTCGAAGGGCTTCCTGGTTATAAAAATCTCCTGCAAAAAATAGAATCACAGCTGGGGTCAGAAGGTCGAATTTTTGTTCGCTTTTCGGGAACAGAGCCTTTAGTGCGAGTCCTTGTTGAGGGATCTGACCAAAGGCAAATCACAAGTCTTGCTGAAGAAATGGCTCAGTTTCTCGAACGTCAGCTAGGAGTTTAAGTCGTGGTAAGAAAAATTAGACTGGGTGTTAATATCGATCATGCAGCCACACTTCGTCAGGTTCGCGGTGGCAAGACCTCTTATCCAAGTCTTTTGGAAATCACACATCAAGCTGTTTTAGGAGGAGCTGATCAAATCACAATCCATCTCCGGGAAGATCGCAGGCACATTCAGGAATCAGATTTGAAAATTCTCAGTGAAAGCTGTCCAGTGCTTCTGAATTTAGAAATGGCCTGCACCGATGAAATGCTGAAAAAAGCCCTGAAATATCGTCCGGACTGGGTCTGCTACGTTCCTGAAAAGCGCCAAGAACTAACGACGGAGGGTGGACTCAATGTCGTGAAAATGAAGAGACAACTAGGGCGACAGGTTGATCGCTTGTTAGCGAAAGGCATTGAGAGTTCAATGTTCATTGAGCCTCGGATCGAGCAAGTGAAAGCCTCTTTTGAAATTGGCGCTGATGCCATTGAGTTTCATACAGGTCATTGGGTTTTGCTTCAGGGGAAAAGAAAAGAGAAAGAGTTTCAAAGATTGAGAGAAGCTTCGCAATATGCAGCGAGCCTAGGGCTCGGTGTTCATGCTGGGCATGGTTTAGATTACGTCACGGCTTTTGAGATTCGCGAGATTCCTGAGCTCGAAGAAGTCAATATCGGGCATTCGATCATTTGCTACTCATTGGAAGTGGGAATTCGGCAAGTCGTGAGTCATTTTAAAAAGATTCTCGCTGGGAAACAGATTTGAAGACTTTGATTCATGATCTCAGAGAGTATCGATCTTGGATTTCAAGCTTAAGATTTCCAGTGGGATCGATTGTTCTTCTTTCGGGCCCCATGGCAGCGGGGAAGACGGAGTTTGTTAAAATCTGGTGTGAGATTCATGAGGTCCAAGGTGTTTCTTCGCCCTCTTTTGGTCTGCATCAACAGTACTTAGGGTCTCAAGGTTCTGTTCATCATTTTGATCTTTTTCGATTAAAGAACGAAGCCGATGTCGAGAGCACAGGGTTTTGGGAAATTCTCAATGAGTCTTCTTGGCTTGTTTTTATTGAATGGCCGGAAAGAATTCACAAATCAGATTTGCCGCCACGACCTGTTTTTGAAATTCGGCTTTCGCTGGATGAAAAAAAATCTTTAAAACGAGCCGTTGAATTTAGGCAGCTTTGACGTTTTCTTTAAAGTTCACAGAGAGATTTTGAGCGATCTCTTGGGAGAGTTGCAGCGCTTTGGTGTTGTCTGAGGATTTCTCTCCGAAAGAAACCAGGAATCCGAGTAGATTTTCATCCACGAGCAGAGGGGAGACGGTGAGATGATCGGGAAGTTTACCGCTGTTCCAGTCTTCAAAAAATTTCTCAGTCGCTTCGTTAGCAAGCACATAACCATGATAAGGTTTTTTGGTTTGCGCCACAATTCTAAAGAAAGAGGGTTTTTCAAAAGAGTAATTGGCAGAGGTCATTCCGCTCGGTGGACTGGAAGCATCAAGCACTTTCGCACTTTTCCCATCAGTGACAAGGATGATGGATTTGGAAAACTGATAAGCCAATTCTTGAAAAGCTTCTTTGAATGTCGAGATCTTCGGTGGGTGATCAAAGGGGGGAGGCGCTTTTTGAGAAGGTTCCAGTCCCGGAAGATCGAGGAGCTCTTTGGTCGGAGCAGGAACATGGGCCTCTTCGGAAGAGATGTCTTGTAAAAGAGAATCTTCACCGTGGTGATGAGAAGGACCTGCCACCGTATTTTCAAGATGCCCAAAGAAATCATCTTCACGAAGTTTGGCGGGTGGTTGTTTTTCATGCAGCTGAGTCCAGCACTGTTTCAAAGCTTCGGCTTCGACGAGAACGAAGACTAACCTGTAACCACTTGGAGAAAACTGAGAACTGAGAGCTTGCGCGTGATTGAGTGAGGTCACTCCAATGAACAGGCATTTTTCCCACTCATAAATAGGAAAGACCGAAGGGTTCCAAGCCGCTTGAGCTTGCCACTTTTGAAAAAAATCCTGACTGACAGGGTGGGAAACAAAGAAATCAGGATTTAAATGCGATACTGTCATACCCCCTAAAATCGGCCTAAATAGCTAAAAACATAAGGGGAATTTGAACGTGGAAGGTGTTTCTGGGACCCTTGTGGTTTTCTCAGTTTGATGCTATAAGCCACGGGTTTCTAAATAGTTTGAATGATTAAGGAAAATTAAAGGAAGTCCATGTTGAACGAACAGACCTATGTCTATCTCGATCACAATGCCACAAGTCCTCTCAGTCCAGAGGTGCAAAAGGCCGTGATCGGCGCTCTTCCGTTTTGGGGAAATCCCAGTTCGATTCATCAAGCGGGACGGGGGCCCAAAGCGCTCCTTCGCGAAGCGAGGAAGAGTCTTTCTCAGGAGTTTCAGTGCTCTCCATTGGAACTTATTTTTACAAGTGGTGGCAGTGAATCCAATAATTCCGTGATCAAAGGTGTTTATGAGAAAACTCTGGGGGGTTCTCGTTGCGAATTTATCACGTCCACTGTCGAGCACCCCAGTGTCCTTAAGAGTTTTCAATATCTCGAATCCTGTGGCGCCAAAGTTTTCTATGTGCCTGTTTCCAGAGAGGGTCTTCTTGACCTCGAGTATTACGAAAGAGTTCTTTCTGAGCGCACAGCCTTGGTCAGTGTCATGGCTGCGAATAATGAGACCGGGGTGATCTTTCCAATTTCTCTTCTTGCGGAAAAAGCGCACCAGAAAGGGGCTCTTTTTCACACGGATGCGGTTCAGGCGTTTGGGAAGATTCCAGTCTCCCTGAAAGATTGGAATGTGGATTTTGCGTCCTTTTCAGGTCATAAATTCTATTCTCTCAAAGGAACAGGGATTCTTTATGCTAAAAAATCCAACGAAGTAGAAATTTTCATTCACGGCGGGGCTCAGGAGAGATCTCGTCGTGGAGGAACTGAAAATGTTCTGGGAATTCATGCCCTCGGAGTGCAAGCTCAGCAATTAAAAAACGTAGGAATCTATTTTGAGCAAATGGAGAAGCTGAGAAACCGATTTGAGCAAAAGCTCATTCAAGAAATTCCTGGAGTTCGAATCAATCAATCCCAAGTACCAAGATTGCCGAACACAAGTTCCGTTCTGATTGATGGGGTGGATGGCGAGACTCTTCTCATGTCTTTGGATATCAAGGGCTTTGCCGTGAGCACAGGGGCTGCCTGCTCCAGTGGGAATCCTGAACCCAGTCCAGTGTTACTCGCCATGGGCC
>JBKCXY010000295.1:0-3826 GCA_046315835.1 Pseudobdellovibrionaceae bacterium
CCTTTTGGGTGTCAGCTTAGACACGGTCCGCACATTTAAGAAAGATTCTGAAGCTGCTGGCTTCAAACTTTAAGGAGACAAACTGTGACCCTGCTCTTAAAACAGATTTTTAATTTTTTCAGATTGCTTAACAGCGATACAGGCACGAATCAACTCGCCAGTGGGCTTGCGCTAGGACTGGTCCTCGGCTTTTCGCCTTTCCTGTCACTGCAAACATTTCTTGTGCTTTTCTTTTGTTTCTTTTTCCGAGTCCAATTAGGCGCAGCCTTTTTGTCGGCCTTCTTTTTTAAGTTCATAGCTTTCCTGGTGGACCCAGCCAGCGATGCTCTTGGGAAAGCGGTGCTCGAAGCCGAGTCCTTGAGACCGCTCTGGGTGAGCCTTTACAATATGCCGCTCGTGCCACTCACTCGTTTTAACAATTCCATTGTGATGGGCTCAGGTCTCATCGGTTTCATTTTAGCGATTCCTTTCTTCTTTGTTTTTAAGAAGTCGATCCTCAAATACCGCGAAACCGTGGTCGCTCGTTATCAACAATCCAAAATTTGGAAAGCTTGGACGGCAACGACTTTTTATAAATGGTACACAACTTACGAAAAGCTTTACGGGTAGGCCACAATGACGAACACGACTCAATCTCAGACTAAAAAAGCTAAAGCCAAAGGCCCCATTCGCTGGGAAGCCGTTGTTCCTTTCACCATCATCATGGCGTTGATGGTGGCTTACTTTCACTTCTTTTTTGATTCCCATTTAAGAAAAGCCATGGAACTTGGTGGATACTTTGTGATTGGCTCCGAGGTGAACGTGGCCAACGTGGATACGAGCTTTTTCAAAGGCTCTCTCCGAATTCAAGGTATTCAAATTACTGATGCGGCAAAACCAACTCATAACTTAGTTGAAATTGGCGATGTTCGCTTTGGTGTGCTTTGGGATGGACTCTTGAGAGCCCGAGTGGTTGTTGAAGAAATGGCCGTTGAGCAAATTAAGATTGGCACTTTGAGAAAATCACCTGGGAAAGTAAAACCACCTGAGGAAAAAAAGTCCGAGGACGGCCCCAGTGCTGTCGATCAATTAAAAGATAAAGCCCTGAACAAAGTCGAAGAAAAATATGACGGAAATGTGTTGGGTGATCTAGCCACATTATTGTCTGGCGGATCAGCTCAAGGTATCCAGGGTGAGATTGAAGGTAACATTCAAGCCAAAAAAATGGTCGCTGATCTTCAATCAAGCCTCAAAGAAAAGCAAAAGGCCTGGGACGAGCGCTTAAAGGCTCTTCCAAAGCCCAAAGAAATTGAAGACCTTGGAAAGCGTCTCTCGCAAGTCAAAACCAAAGACTTCAAAACCCCTCAAGAGCTGGAACAGTCCCTTCGCCAGATTGATGCTATCGTCAAAGACGCCGATGCCAAATACAAATCTGTGGATCAAACTGGCAAAGATCTTCGGGCTGAGTTTAAGGCTCTGGATGCTGAGATCAAAAAAATTGATGAGCAGATCAAAGCTGATATTAAAGAGCTCGAAGCTCGGTTTAAGATCCCATCGCTCGATGCAAACTCTCTTTCAAAGGCACTCTTTGCTTCTTATTTGGATCCCTATTTAGCCAAATTGAACTTCTACAAGTCTGCTTTTGAAAAGTATGCTCCCCCGAATGTCGTTGCTAAAGTCAAGGGGCAACCAACCGGTGATCCAGATCTCCAAATACAACCTCGCCCCCGATCCCAAGGGACTTCTTATGAGTTCGGGAGACCTGGCTCATATCCCATTTTTTGGATCAAAAAGATTTCCGTTTCGTCTCAAGCTGGAGCCTCACCCGACGCGGGCAATGTGGCGGGCCAAATCCTCGATATCACAAGCAATCAGCTCCTGACCAACAAACCCACTGTTGCCAAGCTGAATGGTGATTTCCCTTCCTTGGGGGTCGGTGGATTCAAGACAGAACTCACTTTTGACAATCGAAAAGCCGAAAGTCTGATTCAATTTTTTCTCAATGTTTCAGATTTGCAGATTCAAAAAAAGCAGCTTCTCTCCAGTTCTGATGTAGGGATCGAGCTCGCCAAGAGCTCTGGTCAGATGAATACCGAGCTTCGCCTTTTGGATTACAAGCAACTCGACCTCACAGTGAATAATCGGTTTAACCAAAACGAATTTGCAATCACCAGCAAAGAAAAAGTAGCGCAGGAAATTCTGACCGGTGCTTTCGCAGCATTACCGACTCTCACACTCGACGTGAAAGGCTCAGGTAATCTCCCAACTCCCCGCCTTTCCGTGGATTCAAATGCAGGTCGTGAAATTGCCCGCGCTCTTGAAACACAAATCAAAGGCAAGATCGCAGAAGCGAAAGCCAAGATTGAAAAGTACGTTCAAGACCAAATTGGCGCTGAAAAAGCCAAACTTGAAGCTGAAGTGAATAAGATCAAGTCTCAGTTCGAAGGCGAAGTCAGTAAAGTACAGGCTCAAATTGACAACGAAAAGAACAAGGCCAACGCTCAGGTGAACGCGGCCAAAAAGGATAGTGAAAATCAGCTTAAGAAAAAAGCAAACGAGAAACTCAAAGACTTGAAAAAGAAGTTCGGCCTTTGAGTTTGGCCTGCTGACAGAAGCTCTGAAGACTTGACTCCGTGACTGATAGATTCAACAGGTAAGAAAGTGAGTGTAAATTTGATTTCATTCTTCAAAAACAACACTACAAATGACAGAAGCAAGTTCCTCTTCAAAATCTTATTCGCAGTCTCACTTCTCATTTTGTCATCGGGCTGTGCAACTCCTAAAAAATCTCGTTTGGCGGCCACGACTCTGGCCTTCGCCGGTGGCGCCTTGATCGGCGGGCAAACAGCTCCCAAGGACGAGCGCAAAGAGCTTCATTCCATGTACTGGGCTGGGATCGCAGGCCTTTCCGCCGCAGTCATTTCGAATTATGTTTATAGCGAGGAAGAAGAGCTTCTGAAAGCTCGATTAGAAATCGAAAAAATGAAAGCTGAAATGGACCTGCTTCAAAATTCTAAGAAAATCCTCGTCAAAGAAGGAACTGGATATTTTCAGAATCCCCAAGGGGAACAGTTTTTTCAAAAGGGCAAAGCCAAATGGAGAATCTACGAAATTGATCAATGGGTCAAAGACGGGCCTTATCGCCTCTACCATCAGGATAAAATGGTTGAGCTCTTTCCTGAAAAACAAAAATAGATTCAAAGGGTGTTATGATCTCTCAGTCTGGTTCACGAAAGCATCAAAGGTCAGAAGCAAGCATGCTTAACGATGATGGCTTTACTTTCAAAAATCCGAGGAACAATGAGCTTTAATGCTTTCTCTCGAAACAAAGTGCTCTTAGGTTTAGTCGTTTTACTCTTCATCTCAGTTTTCATGAACTGGCGATTATGGACAGAGACAAGAAAACTAAAACAGTTGTCAGCAACACAGGCTGGCGTGCGAGCCGAAGATCAAAAACTGAAGTTTATTCGATTTTTCTTTGAGAACTATGCTCTCAATAGCCTCGAAGGAAATCAGCTCAAACAACAACGCCTCACTCGTTACATGACTGATGAGTTGAAAAAACAGACACTGGCTGATCTCGAACGAATCCAAAGCCGCACCAAAAAAAATTTCGTCAAATCTTCACAAGAAAAAACGGGAGCCTCGTTAACAACACAATCGCCTAGCAACACAGCACCCACAGTACAAAGAATCACTTTTCTGACTCACAATCAGTACCAGATAGATCTTGGTCTGAATTCGCAGGACAAGATGATCAGCTTTTTGTTCTCTCTTTCTGAAAACTCTGATGCCACCGCAGACTATCCTTTTCTTGTTTCACAGCTCGAGTACTGGGCTCAAGACC
>JBKCXY010000296.1:0-17199 GCA_046315835.1 Pseudobdellovibrionaceae bacterium
GCTCCTCAACATTGAAAAGTCGCTTTCTCGCCAAGAGCAAAATCCTTTTCTTCGCAAGACACCAAGTTTATAGTGTTTGAAATGAATAAAATCAAAGTTGCGATTGCCGGAGGAGGCACCGCAGGTCATATCAATCCCGGTCTTGCTGTTGCTAAAGCCCTTCAGTCGTTGAATTCTGAAGTCGAAGTCCACTTTGTGGGTACAGCGCAGGGACTTGAGACAAAGATTGTTCCTCGCGAAGGCTTTCCGTTGCACCTGTTGGCCGGAGGGAAATTAAATCTTTCTGGCCGAATGACAGAAAAATTGAAAACACTCCTTAGTTTGCCCTGGGGTTTTCTTCAGGCCGTGATTTTGAATTTGAAACTCAGGCCGGATTTCGTTTTAGGTGTCGGCGGGTACGCTTCGGGTCCCTTTGTTCTCGCCAGTCGATTGATGGGTTCGAAGACAGCTCTGTGGGAGCCGAATGCCCATCCAGGGAAAGCGAATATTTGGCTGTCTTACTTTGTGAAAAGAGCTTTTCTTGTTTTTGAGGAAAGCCGTCATTTCTTGAAATGTTCAGAATTCTCGGTGTGTGGGATGCCCATTCGCCCCGAGGTTGAACAGCAGAGACATCTTCGCACCACTCATGAAAATTTTCAGATTTTGCATTATGGCGGCAGCCAAGGCGCGAGGTTTGTAGGAACTGTTCTTTCTGAGGCGATTTTGAAGGGTGGAGAGTGGCTCACAAACACTCATGTGATTCATCAAACAGGAGCACCTGATTTTGAATCTTTCAAATCCAAGTATCAACACCTGCCTCAACAGGTGGAAGTGAGAGATTTCATTTTTGATATGCCTGAAATTTATAAGAAGACCGACCTGGCGATTGTTCGGGGTGGGGCCAGCACTCTGGCGGAAGTTGCGGCTTTCGGACTGCCGACGATTGTTGTTCCTCTACCTATTGCTGACGGACACCAAGTCCAGAATGCTCGAGTTCTTGCCGCGGCCGGAGCGGCTGTGATGATCCCTCAGGCTGAGCTCACTGCCGACAGGATCTCTCAGGAAGTGTTGCGTTTGAAGAGAGATCCAGGCTTAAGGGAAGAGCTATCAAAAAAGATCACTCATTTTTTTCAACCTCAAGCGGCCCAAAAAATAGCGCAGGAGATCCTCGATGCGATTGCAAAAGTCTAAGTTTCATTTTGTCGGTATCGGTGGCATCGGAATGTGCGGTTTGGCGGAACTTCTTCACAATATGGGTGCTCAAGTTTCAGGAAGTGATCTTCACTCGAATGCAAATACCGAACGGCTCGCTCAGCTCGGAGTCAAAATTTTTAAGGGACATTCTGAATCTCACTTGCAAGACGCAGATGTTCTTGTCTACTCCAGCGCAGTCCAAACCAGTAATCCGGAAGTCATGGCCGCAAGAAAGAGAAAGATTCCTATGATCCCCAGAGCGGAAGCTTTGGCAGAAATCATGCGCCTAAAAAGGGGCGTTGCTGTCGCAGGGACTCATGGAAAAACCACGACAACGTCCATGCTGGCCAGTATTTTTCTCGAGGCTCAGAGTGAGCCCACGATCGTCATTGGCGGGCGCTTTGATCTCATTCAATCCACAGCGAGACTGGGCAAGGGAGAGTGGCTGGTTGCGGAAGCCGATGAAAGCGATGGAAGCTTCAACAAGCTTTCTCCAGAATTTGCGATCATCACGAACATCGATAATGATCACATGGACTATTATAAGAGTTTTGAAAATCTTCAAAAGGCCTTTGTGGCTTTTGCCAACAAAGTGCCTTTCTATGGTCATGTTGTGGTTTGCGGAGATGAAGTTCGCCATCGCGAACTTTTTCAGAACTTTTCAAAACCAATCTCATTCTATGGCTTTGATGAAGGTAATGATTATGTTCTCAAAGGCTCTCAAGGAAACTATGAGCTTTTTGAAAATGATCTTGAACTGAAGAAGATGAAGAAGCTCGGCCATTTGAAGCTGTCGATTCCGGGGACTCATAATGCTCTGAATGCCACAGCGGCTGTGATTATTGGGTTGAAAGCAGGTTTCAGTTTTGAAGTGATCCAAAAAGGTCTCGAAAGATTTCAAGGTGTTGATCGACGTTTCCATTTCAAAGGGGAAAAAGCAGGCATCAAAATCTATGATGATTACGGACATCATCCCACGGAAGTTCGAGCGACGTTGCAGGCTTTTCGTGAGAAGTTTCCGCATCAGCGGTTAGTCGTCTTTTTTCAGCCCCATCGCTATTCTCGGACAGAATCCTGTTGGCATGACTTCACTCAAAGCTTTCAGGATGCAGATCAAGTGCTCTTAACAGATATTTATCCTGCGGGAGAATCTCCGATTGAGGGAATTCACTCACAGCGTTTGGCCGCAGAAATAAAACATTCACAAGTTCATTATCTTCCCAAAGAATCCGATCTTTTGTCCTCCGTCAGTTCAAAGCTGAAGGCCGGTGATGTGTTTATTACTTTGGGAGCTGGTGATGGATGGAAATTAGGAATGACCTTGCTCGAGAGTTTGAAATGAGTTTGAAAATTGAACAAAAAGTCTCATTAGCTCCTTTGACATCCTGGCTTGTCGGCGGCGCTGCTGATTACTTTTGTTTACCTCAATCCGTTGAGGAGTTGAAAGAAGCTCTTCAGTATGCTCAGAAAAATTCACTCCCGATCACAGTTCTCGGCGGGGGGAGCAATGTTCTCATTTCTGATGATGGAATTCGGGGCCTTACGATTGGCCTTAAAAATTTCCGCGAGATAAAAACTCAAGAGATCGATGGACAGTTGGAAATCCAGTGTCTTTCGGGAACTTCGAAATCAGATCTTCTCAAAGTTTTTTTAAAGTATCAGCTCGAGCCTGCCCTCTTTCTCGCTGGCATTCCGGGAGACGTGGGTGGCGGAATTGTAATGAATGCGGGAGTGGCTGAAAATTTTAAACCTCGCGAGTTCTGTGAAGTGGTGGCGGAATTTGAAGTTCTTAAGCCAGATCTTCAACTCCAAAGATACACCAATCAGCAAGTCGAGTGGAGTTATCGACATTCTAGAGGCTGGGAGCCGGGGATCATTACGTGGGTGACTCTCAGGTGGCCGCTCCATAAAGACCCATCGGTCTTAGACAAAGTTCGCCAGGCCAATAAAGTGAGATTGTCTAAGCAGCCTTTAGATATGCCCAGCTGTGGTTCAGTTTTCATCAATCCAACAGGTCATAAAGCGGCCCAATTGATTGACTCGTGTGGGTTGAAAGGTTTTTCCATGGGTGGGGCGCAAGTTTCGCTCAAACATGCCAATTTTATTGTGAACACGGGTTCTGCCACGGCCCGTGAGCTATGGTCCGTGATTCAGCATGTGAAAGAAACTGTCTTGCGCGAAAAAAATGTGGAGCTTAAGACAGAAGTGGTTCTTTTGGGTGATTGGGCTAAGGGCTAGGACTCTTGTCTCGCCATGACTGATTTGGAATTTGTTTGCTACATTCAAGAGAACCATGTGGAAGCTTCTGAGTCGTCTCATCCTTGTGTTCGTCGTGATCCCTGTCGCTGTGGGTGGACTGTTTTATAAATTGGAAGCCAATGGATTTTTCAACATTTCACAAATTCCAATCATCATCGAACAAAATAGTGAGCACGAACAATTTTTGAAGCCCTTGGTGCTTGAACTGGAAGCTCAACTCTTGCGGCTACGGGGGCAAAGTCTTGTTCGTCTAGACCTCAAAGCCATCAAAACTCAGATTGCTTCCCAGGCTTGGATACAGAGTGTTCAGCTCAGTCGTCGTTTTCCAGATCAACTGCAAGTCAGTGTGGTGCCCAAGAAAGTCAAACTTCTCTTCTTGAGTGATTCTCATGAACTGCGACCTGTTCTGGATGATGGAAGTTTTTTAAAAGCAGTGCCTGCTCGTCAGGCTCCGGATGTGGCCTTGATCGAAGGCAGTCGCTTTGCTCAAGATCTTCAGTTGCGGAGGAAGGCAGTGGAAGTGATTTCTCAAATTCCCCAGGCTGGGAAGTTCTCTACGGGAAATATTTCCTCCCTCCGCTATGACGCCAAAGAAGGATTCTGGGTCACGATGATTGCGTCCGGAATCCAAGTAAAACTCGGTCAGGATCGCTTCTTCATGAAGTCGTCACGAGTCTCTCAAGTCCTTGAATATCTTGAGAATCGCGAAATGAATGCGCGCGTCATCGACGCCGATTTGTCCAAGAAAGTCCTTGTCAGGCTGCGTAAGGGTCCGTAGGCTTTAGTCTTAGGACGTCCAGGATTTGATGTCCTTGAATAAGTAAACGTACTTACAAAACGGTAGACTTACGGATGAGTAACAAAAAAAGCGCACCTATTATCGCTGGCTTAGACATTGGCTCCTCTAAGGTGACAGTGATCATTGGCCAAATTACAGAAGATTCAAAACTGGAAGTGATTGGCTTGGGTTCAGCGCCCAACACCGGCATTCGTCAAGGGGTCGTGGTGAATATCGAAGCCACCACCGAAGCGATTCGTAAGGCCCGCGAAGAGGCTGAACTCATGTCAGGCTATCGCATCGAAGAAGTCCTTGTTGCCGTTTCCGGATCTCACATCAAATCTTTCGATTCGAAAGGGATGGTGGCGATCAAAAATAAAGAAGTGAATCATCTTGATGTCGAGCGTGTCATTGAAGCTGCGAAAGCCGTGGCGGTTCCCAACGATCGCGTTGTGCTCCATGTGATCCCTCGAGAATTCAAAGTCGATGGGCAGGATGGAATCTTAGATCCTATCGGAATGTCTGGTATTCGCTTAGAAGCGAGCGTCCATATCGTCACAGGAAGCTCCACAGCGATTTCAAATAATCTCAAATGTATTGAAAAAGCAGGATTGAAATCTGTGGGTCTTGTGCTTGAGCAGCTGGCGTCTTCATTGGCTGTTTTGAGTGAAGATGAAAAGACTCTCGGGGTTTGCGTCGTCGACATGGGCGCTGGCTCCTGTCACCTCATTTACTATATCAACGGCGGCGTCGCTCACACTTCGGTAGTTCCGGTTGGTGGGGCGCATTTTACCCATGATATTGCTATTGGACTGCGCACACCTCAAATTGCGGCCGAAGCTCTGAAGGTCAAGTACGGTTCAGCGATGGCCACATTGGTGAATGATCAAGAGACCATCGAAGTCGAAGGTGTTGGTGGGCGCAAAGCTCGCACGCTCAGAAGAATGGATTTGGCCGAAGTGATTGAGCCTCGCGCTGAAGAAACTTTGCAGATGCTTCACCAAGATCTTCGCAATAGTAAAATCATGCATCAGTTAGGTTCGGGTTTAGTTTTAACTGGCGGAGCTTCTCAGTTGGAAGGTCTCGTGGAAATGGGTGAGTTCATGTTGGACATTCCTGTTCGTCGAGGTGTTCCAGGAAAAGTGGGAGGCTTGTCAGAAGTTGTGAAGTCATCGGCATATTCAGCTGCTGTGGGTCTTTTGCTCTTTGGTCTTAAAGAGAAGAAATTCACAAAAGCGAATTCTGCCAAAGAAGAAGTGATCGCGGAGTCGATCAATTCATTCGGATCAAAGGTTAAGAACTTTTTTGAAGGATTATTTTAGTTATCTTGGAGGGAATCATGTTTGAGTTGGAAGAAAATATCGAAATTGGCGCCAACATTAAAGTCGTCGGCGTCGGCGGTGGCGGATCGAATGCGGTTGCAACAATGATCGACAGCGGAATGAACGGAGTCGAGTTCATCGTCACCAATACGGATATCCAAGCTCTGAATGCTCATAAGGCACCAGGTAAAATTCAAGTTGGAAGAGATCTTACAAAAGGTCTCGGAGCTGGTGCTAATCCCGATATCGGTCGCCGTGCAGCGATCGAATCATACAATGAAATCGTTGAAAAATTAGATGGTGCGGACATGGTTTTTGTCACTGCCGGAATGGGCGGGGGAACGGGAACTGGCGGCGCGCCGATTGTTGCAAAGATCGCTCGCGAGTTGGGCGCTCTGACGATTGGTGTTGTGACTCGGCCGTTCGTGTTCGAAGGAAAAAAGCGTTCAAAGCATGCTGAGCTTGGTTTGCAAGAGCTGAAGGAAAATGTTGATACTCTCATCGTTATTCCTAATCAGAAGCTTTTGTCGATCGCGGGAGATAAAACACCGCTGGTTGAAACTTTCAAAAAAGCAGATGAAGTTCTTCTTCAAGCTGTGAAGGGGATCTCTGACTTGATCAATATCCGTGGGTTGATCAACTTGGACTTTGCAGATATCCGAACTGTGATGGCTGCTAAGGGCTTAGCGCTCATGGGAACGGGTGTTGCCAAAGGTGAAAACAGAGCTGTGGAAGCGGCCACTCAGGCGATTTCTTCTCCTCTGCTCGAGAACATCAAGATTGATGGCGCGACAGGAATTATCATTAACGTCACAGGTGGACCAGACTTGAGCTTGTATGAAGTGAACGAAGCATCAACGCTGATCACTGAAGCTGCTCATGAAGATGCTGAAATTATTTTTGGTGCAGTGATCGATGAAACTCTGACTGATGAAGTCCGCGTGACTGTGATCGCGACAGGTTTCTCTGATCCAGATAAGAAAATTCAAAGCGTGGACACCGTGTCTCGCATGCAGGAATTTTTAAATGTAGCACCCAGCAATTCAATGGCTAAAATTGAATTGCCTCCAGTGCCTTCATTCAATCATCAAACTGTCGCTCCACAGCCAACAATGCAGATGCCACAAATGATGCAGCAGCCAGTGATGGCGCAGCCTCAAGCGATGCCACAAATGGCGGCACACCAGCCAGTGGCGACTTTTGTGCCACCGATGGATCTGGTTACAATGCCTGAAATCCAAGAAGAAGTGCCTGAGGCTTTGTCACCAGTGACGGCGGCTCAAGCTCCTGTCATGGATACGAATCTGAGTGCTCGTGATATGCTGATTGCGAAAGCGAAAGCATTTAAAGAGACGCAGTCATTGGCTCAGAAGCACGCGGGTCAGCCCGAGCAGCTCTCGATGAACATGGAAACCGCCGAGCAGCAATCTTTGGAAGAAGCTCGTCGTATGGCACGAGAAGTTTTGAGCTCGCCATTCACAAACCAGAACCTTGAAGTTCCGGCATTTATTCGAAAGCGTCAGGGGATCGAGACCAATAAGTAGTCCGCGATGGATGCTTGGTTTGTTTCAGATATTCATCTGAAAGACGTTAATGAGCGCAACAGTCTAAAGCTGTTGCGCTTTTTGTCTTTGCTTGAAACGGGAAAACTGAAGTGCACTCACTTGGTCCTCCTGGGGGATATTTTTGATCTTTGGATTGGTGGAGGTGACTTCTTCCAAATCAAGTTTCAGTCTCTCATTGATTCTTTGGTCAGGCTCAAGAAGATAGGGATTGAGATTGTCTACTTTGAGGGCAATCATGACGTTCATATCAAAGAGTTTTGGCAAAAGAGGCTCAAGATACCTGTTTTTACAGAAGAGAAATACCTAGAGCTCGGACCATGGATTGTGCGGATGGAGCACGGTGATTTTATCAATCCTGATGACAAAGCTTATTTGAAAATGCGCGAGTTCATTCGCACTCCCGCCCTTGAGAAATTGGCAGATCTGGTTCCCGCCCGAGTGTGGGATCAGGTGGGTAACTTTGCGAGCCAGCTTAGTCGCCAGCGGAGCAGTGTCCGCCGGCTCCAAAACGAAGATGCCTTCCGTTCGATGATTCGCAAGTACGCGGAGACATCCTATGACAAAGGAATCTTCGACTATATTATTACAGGACATATGCACATTCGCGATGAATATGCTTTCGAGAGATCAGGTAAGAGAATCATATCTGTGAACTTGGGAAGTTGGTTTGAAGACGCCAAGGCCCTTCACTTGAATGAAAAGGGCCATGAGTGGCTGGATCTCGATTAAAAAGCAAAAGTGTAAGAAATAGCGCCTTGAATCCCTGAAAGAGTCGTTTGCAAGTCTCCGTTAGCAAATTCAAGTTCTTGTCCTTTACCATCTTGAGAAAGATCAAAATCAGGAGAGCCGGTTTTGCTATCAACGACGTTTCTCACGATCGGGTTGTATCTCAAGTTTCCTTCCACCACCATGCAGTGATTTTTTGTGAAGCAGAACTCAGCTCCTAAGCCCCCAAGTGCTCCAAAAGATCCGCCAGAGAATTCAATCTTGCCACCGCCGTCTGACATTTCACCATTCAACTGACCATAGCCTAAGCCCGCCTGGAGAAAGAATTTGATAAAATTATTCTCGAGTGGATAGAGGCGTAGGATCGGGTAAAATGAGAATCCAGTGAGAGAGATTTCACGCCCATTGCCGTCTGTGCTCTGAGTAAAATAGCTGGGGCGAAACTGGAGAGCAAACATACTGCCACTGAATCGATAGCTGTAGTGCCCAAAGAATTCGTAAGCGCCGCCAAATTTCCCAACGGCCACACTTTGTGAAGCGTTCACGCTGTCCACAACTGAATCCAAGTTGTCCTGCGGAGGAGATGAAATAATCAAACCGCCTCCGAAAGCATGTCCTCCGCCTCTCGCAAAAACGGAAGGGGAGATGCAAAGAGTGGCTAAAATGATAAACAGACTAAAGATGATTCTCATAGATTCCTCTCTTGTTGATGACACTTCTAATATCTCGAACAAAAGAGGCGAGTGCAATCTGGTCACGTTGGCCCTACCGACGAAAGTAGGGCCAGTTCTTTGGCTTAATGAGGAGCGCTTTCGCTCAGTAGCTGTTCCGCATGAGCTAAGCTTGTTTTACTAATTTTCTCTCCCGAAATCAGGCGAGCAATTTCTTTCACACGATCCTTGGCTTTCAAGTCCAGGACTTCCATGGCTACGCCTTCTTTGCCGGGCGACTTTTGAATGAAAAAGTGAGCATCTCCGCAGGCGGCGACTTGAGGCAAATGGGTCACACAGATCACTTGCTGTCCTTGGGCGATGGATTTTAATTTTCGACCGACTTTCTCTGCTGTGGGGCCAGAAACTCCAGTATCGACCTCATCAAAGAGGTAAGTGCGAGGCTGATGAGTTGCTCCCACGACTCTTTTGAGTGAAAGAAGAATTCTCGACAACTCACCACCGCTGGCAACTTTGCCTAAAGATCTCGGAGCATCCTTGGGGGAAGTTTGTGTTTTGAATTCGACTTCTGAGATTCCTGTACTGCACAAGCTGTCGCGCTTTTCGATGGCAACATGAAAAGTGACACCCTTCATGTTGAGATCTAACAGCTCTGAATTCACAGAGTCCGCAAGCAGTTTCGAGCCAGAGTGTCGTTTTTTGTGGAGCTCGGTGGCCCACTTTTCAAGTTCCTTCTCAATGGCCGTAGATTGGGCTTCAAGCTCAGAAATTCTTAAATCTGAATTTTCGAGCTGAGCGATTTCAGTCTCCATCTCTGAAAGCTTTTCTAAGATCACCGCAATATCGGGGCCGTACTTTTTCTGAACTTTTCGAAGATCAGAAAGTCTCTGCTCGAGCTGTTCCAAGCGCTGAGGATCTGTTTCAATTTTTGAAATATAAGAGCGAAGCTCATACATGGCATCTTCAATGAGGGATTTTGCTTGCTCAAGAGGTTCCAGCTTCTGAGCAAGTGTGGGATCCACGGAAGAAAAATCAAAAGACTTCTTAATGATCGCATTCAGGCGGGCTATGGCTGAGTCATCATCATTGTACAGAGCATTTTCTGCCCCATCCACAAAAGCGCCGAGACGTGAAGAGCTTTTTAGTTTCTTAATTTCAATTTCCAGATCTTGATCTTTCTCCGCATTCAAACTCAGAGACTTAATTTCATTTCTTTGAAAAATCAGAAAGTCCAAACGTTGGGCATTGGTTTGGTTTTCATTTTTGAGCTCTTCGATCTCTGATCGAATCTGGTTGAGTCGTTGGAATTCTTTAGCGAATCGAGATCTGAGTTCCCAAGCCCCTACATATTGATCTAAAAGATCAAGGTGATACGCTGTTGAGAGAAGATTGCGATTATCATGCTGGCCCGTCATTTCGATCAGCGGAGCCGAGTGGCCTGTGACTTCAATCAGAGGGGAGACGAGATCTCTCAGGTTATTGAGCGTTGAAAGAGTTCCATTGAGATAGATTCGAGATTTCTCTTCGCTAAGGACTCTTCTCACGACCAAGAGATTCTCATCCACTTCAATGCCCATGTCCTGAAGCCGTGAGAGAATATCCTTGCGATGGCTGAGATCAAAAGATCCTTCGATCGAAGCTTGTGTGGATCCCGTCCGAATGCTCTCCGAGGAGCTCTTGGCTCCCATCAGCAGAGAAAGACTGCGGAGCAGAACAGATTTTCCGGCGCCGGTTTCTCCGGACAAGATGTTGAGACCTTGGCGAAAGGAAAGATGCAAATTTTCAATAATGGCAAAGTTCTGAACTTTAAGTTCTAAGAGCATTTGTTCCTCCTCAATTAGGCGCGATCTCCAAATTTTAATTTCTCACGCAACAAATGAAAATAATTCTGGCCAGGTGCTTGAACCATGCAGTGGTCTTGGGCTGTCTTCTTCACCAAGAGTTCGTCTTGGGCGGTGAGATCACCGACTTTAAAGCCGTCCACGACAAGATGAGCTGAAGCCTTTTTGCTTTTTAGTTTCTTCTCAGAGATTTTAAAGCTGATTTTCTTATTGTCAGGAAAGATCAACGGACGGCTCGTGAGGCTGTGGGGAGAAATCGGAGTCACGACCAGGGCAGAGACTTCCGGATGGAGAATGGGGCCACCAGCGGCCAAGTTGTAGGCGGTTGAACCTGTAGGGCTCGCAATGATAATTCCGTCAGCTTTGATATCTGAGACGTTCTTACGGTCAGCAGTAATGTTCACATTAATCAGCTGGCTCATGGAGCCTCTCTCTAAAACAACATCATTGAGGGCTAAGTATTGCGCTTTCTTCTTTCCATTGCGCCACCATTCAAGGGAAATCATGCTCCGAGGGGCCAGTTCCATCTTCCCATCCAGAGTCTGCTCAATGTGTGCAAAGAGTTCTTCGGCCCGTGTGGTGGTTAAAAAACCCAAAGAGCCCAAGTTGACTCCAAGAATCGGAACTCTCTGTTCCCCAATCCACCGAACAGCACGCAAGTAAGTGCCATCTCCGCCTAAAACTACGGCCAGGTCCACTTGGGAAAATCCACGAGCGGTCTTCATCAGCTGACTGCAGGCAATTTTCTTTTGCCCAGGAGCGGTCAGAACTTTGTGACCTCGCTCTTCGAGCCACTGACAAAGAGTCTTTGCCAAAGTCTGAGCCTGAGCCAGCTCTGGTCGATAGAACAAAGCGACAGCCGCTGACTCGGGGAGGTCGAGCTTGGTCTTCATACGGTCGCCAATCCGTCTCGTCGGAGGAGCGCTTGAGGATCTGGCTCGCGGCCGCGAAACTTCTTATAAAGTGTCATCGGGTGCTCGGTTCCGCCTTTGCTGAGGACGTTTTCTTTGAAAGCTTGGGCAACGGTTTTGTCAAAGAGACCTTTCTCTTTGAAGAACTCAAAAGCATCAGCGTCCAAGACTTCGGCCCACTTGTAAGAGTAGTATCCCGCAGAATATCCACCGGCGAAGATATGGCTGAATGAACATGAAGTGTTGGTTCCTGCAATTTTACTCAACAGCCGCGTGGACTCTGTGGCTTGAGTTTCAAAGGCATCCACAGATGAAATTTGTTGAGGATCCACTGTGTGCCATTTCATATCGAGCGTTGCAAAATTCAATTGGCGTAAGGAGTAATAGCCCGATTGAAAACGGTTTGCATTTTTGATTTTTTCAACAAGTTCGGCAGGAATCGCTTCGCTGGTTTGATAGTGCCTTGCAAACACATCCAGACCTTCTTTTTCTTTCACCCAGTTTTCCATGATTTGTGAAGGGAGTTCGACAAAATCCCAGTAAACATTGGTTCCCGCAAGACTGCGGTAATTGACTTGAGAAAGCAATCCATGAAGAGCGTGTCCAAATTCATGAAATAAGGTCTGCACTTCATCGTAAGTCAGAAGAGACGGCTTGGTCGGTGTCGGTTTCGTAAAATTACAGACAATGCTGACATGAGGTCTTCGAACGGCTCCCGCGGTGTAGCCTTGCTCTCGATAAACCGTCATCCAAGCTCCTGACTTTTTAGTCTCACGCGGAAAAAAGTCAGTGTAGAAAAGTCCGATGTACTTTCCAGAGGTTTCTTCTTTCACTTCGAAAACTTTCACATCCGGATGATATTTAGGCACATCATGGAGTTCTTTAAAATTGAGACCATAGAGTCTTCGAGCGTGCTCAAAAACACCACTGACAACCTTTTCGAGCTGAAAGTAAGGTCGAAGTTCCTCTTCATTAAAGCGGTATTTCTTTTCTTTCAGCTTCTCTGAATAGTAGGAAAAATCCCAAGGATGAACATCGTCGTTGCCATCCAAGGACTTTTTAAACTGACGAAGTTCAGCGAGATCTTTTTCTGCAGCTTTGCGGCTGGGTTGAATCAAACTTGCAATAAAATCCCAAACCACTTGAGGGCTCTGGGCCATTCTTTCACTCAAGACAAAGTCAGCATGTGTGGGAAAGCCTAAGAGCTTTGCTCTTTCAAATCGCAGAGAGACGATATTTTTAATCACTTCTTGATTGTCATACTGATCACCAAAACATTTCGAAGAATGAGCTGTCCAAATCTTCTTACGGAGCTCGCGGTTTTGGGCATACTGCAGAACTGGCAGCATGGATGGTGCTTGAAGATTCAGTAAATACTTTCCAGCGTGGCCTTTGGCTTCAGCTTCTGCAGCGGCGGCCTCCACGGCGCTTTCGGGAAGACCAATGAGATCAGCTTTGGAATCAAACAAAAGTTCAAAAGCATTCGTGGCTTTTAAACTATTCTCAGAGAACTGGGGAGAAAGCTTCGATAGATCTTGGTCGATTTGTCGGAGTCGCTCTTTTTTCTGATCATCAAGCAGTGCTCCATTTCGAGTAAAATCCTTATAGAACTTTTCAGTCAAACGCAGTTGCTCTGGATTGAGATTTAATTGAGTGCGGTGGTCATAGACTTCTTTAATTTTCTTGAAGAGTTCCCCATCAAGGCTGACTTCCGAGCCAAAAGCGGCGGCCATCGGTGAAATCTTTTGCGCAAGAGCTTGATGAGCATCCTTGGCTTCCGCGGAGAACAAGTTGAAGTAAACAGTTTGTACTGTTTCAGCTAGCTCACTGGCTGTTTCTAAGGCCAAGATCGTGTTCTCAAAATTGGGGGTTTGCGAGTTGCTTTTGAGAGCTGCAATTTTTTTTCGGGCTTCGTTGATTCCAAATTCGAGGGCAGGAAGGTAGTGCTCGACTTGGATCTTCTCAAAAGGGATGGCTTCATCACGAGTTGAAAAAGTTTGTTTTTGATAAGCTTCAATGAATGGATTTTGGGCTATTTGACTCATCTCTTTTGAGTACCATAGCCCGCCTGACGTAGAACCAGCTAACGCAGGGCGCGTTAGCTCTTGAGGTGAAAATTATCGGTCTCCGCCGAAGCCATAGCCACCGGAGTAGGAATTCGAGCAAAAGAACACATAGGCATAACCGTTCCAGTACTGTTGGCAACGAGGCTGGTGGTAGTTTTCATTTCCGTAGCCGCGAGTGCAAAGACCGATGGTTGAAGCGCCATTTGTAGCTCGGCAAACACCGTTACCACCGCAAGCGTTAGGATCACGGACGTCACAGGCACGAGCGGCATCCACGTAACAGTTTCCGCTCGAAACGGCGGCACTGTAAGCTACTTGGTTCGTGTTCACCCATTGAAGATTTTGAGGCTGATAGCCAAATCCCACGTAGGCGTAGGCGCTCCACTGAAAAGCATTCATCGGAGCACAGCCGAGACCCCATTGAGGGTGAACGACGGGGCGAGTGCCCGCAGGGCATCCACAGAATCCACCAGCATTGGGAGACCAGCCATAGGGATAAGATTGCCAGCCATACTGGTTATAAGTGTTGGGATCACAGTTCGTGTTCCAACCGTTTTGATTGTATGAGTTGTGCCCATGGGTCCCATTGGCGTTCGGCAAATTACAGCCGGCACCTGGAGTTTGAGCCACAGTTTGGCCACCACCACCGCCGTCGCCACCGCTTGAGCAGGCAGCTAATGCGAGAAACGCCACAGATGCAAAAAGCCAAGATACTTTACCCTTCAACGTCATAAAGACTCCTTTTCCAACCGCTGCCTTACCTCCAAGTCTTGTGCCACGGGCATCCGCGATCCAGTTCTCACCTATTGATTTCGGAGGGTTCTTTTTTCAACAGAGGGACATTTTTGAGCGTCAAAGTCTTGGACAGGCATGAAAAAATTCAGGTAACCTCAAAGGGAATCAAATGATTGAAATCATCAACGGAATGAGGGTTTTATGCTGTCAAAAGTCTTCAAAATTTTGGTGGTCTTTTTCTGTGCGCTTCTGTTCTTAAGTCAACTTTCCTTTGCCGCGATTCCCAAGAATTTGCTCAAGGGCGAAGGTGTTATCCGCGGGGGCCAAGCGGGGGCGGGTTTTTCTATTTTGGATGTTCGAAGATCACAAAATCAAAAAGCCGAGCGCTGGGTGGTGGATTTTGGAGATGCCGTGAAGCAGCCGTTGGCTTCTCAGCCGCCGTATTTCAATGCTGAGCTGAGAAAGGATCGGAAAGTGATTCTCGATTTTTCTCAAGTTTGGAATAGCAAACTGGACGAGAAAGCTTTGCAAAAGATGATGAAGCAAAGCCCTTTTGTAAAGTCGATCAAAGTGAATTTTGAGCCACAGTCGCAAACAATGTCTTGGGTTCTTGAGATGAAGCAAGAAGTGCAATTGCGAGTGACGCCAGTGAAGGGCAGTTCTCGGAGTCCCGCAAAACTGGTAGTGGATTTTATTCGATGATGAAAACCAGTCTCTTTTTCTTTTTGATGTTGAGCACTTCGATCGCTCAAGCGCGTGTCTTTCAAATTAATTCTGAAAGTTTTGCGACTTATTTGCGAGGGACCTATGGGATGGCCTTCACAAATACAGTGATTTCAGATTCCAACACCACCGTCGCAGAGCCAATCACTTTGGAAGATGAGTATAAGTACAATTTTTCAGGGGAGTTTGGTTTTACTTATGCGAGTCCCTATATGAGTTTGCGGATTGGCGGAGAGCTCATTCGTCCCCCTGAGATGTCAGGCCTTGAGGGGCTGAATGCTGGAGGCACTGCCCTGTACACGATGAAGAGTCAAACCACGGTCTTTATTCCCAAAGCGGGTTTCGAATTTCACTTGAAGCGGTGGCCCACAGCTCGGTTTTTTCTTTATACCGGAGTCGGCTCGGCCAGTTTGAAGTCTGCGAATACGTACACGCTGACCACCACCGGTGGAACGACCTATTCGCCACTGACGGATTTTACCGAAGAACTCAAAGCAACTGCTCTGATGTATGAGGGAAGTTTTGGCTATGAAGGTTTGCTGGCTGATGCGACCACTTTTGTCTTTGAAGCCGGTTACCGCGCTTTAGACTTTAAAGAACTCAAGCACACAAAGGGTGTGACCAATTTTCAAGGGACTGTGGCTGAGGGCGATGTGGCGAAGAATGCAGATGGAACAGATCGCCGGTTCAATCTGTCCAACTATTACTTCAGTCTCGCTTTTCGTTGGTGGCTTCGCTAGCGCCGCCAGGTATTACGGCTCGCAGAGCTCGGTAGAAATGCTCGCAGAGCTAGCCTTTATAAAGTGCTTCAATTTCATTCTGAAATTTTTTGTCGAGAAACTTCCTTTTGACTTTGAGAGAAGGTGTTAACTCTCCAGCTTCGACGGTGAACTCATTTTTCAAAATGGTGAAGCGCTTGATCGATTCGAAGCTTGCCAGCTGTTTGTTAGTTTGAGCGACAGCTTTGCGGACAAATTCCAGAACATAGGGGTGTTGAGTAAGGCTGCCAAGATCATCATAAACAAGACTGCGCTCTTTAGCCATTTGTTTAAGAAACACACGATCCAAAGTGATCAATGCCACAATGTATTTTTTTTGATCTCCATGGATCAGGACTTGGCTGATAAAATGATGCAATTTTAAAAGATTCTCTAAGCGCTGAGGAGCGACGTATTTTCCTCCGGCCGTTTTGATGAGATCTTTCTTTCGATCCGTCAGTTTGAGATCACCGCTGGGAAGAATCTCGCCGATATCTCCTGTGGCAAACCATCCGTCTTGGAGAGAAGCTTTTGTGGATTCAGGATCCAAGTAGTACTCTTTCATGACTTTTTTTGACTTCACGAGAACTTCGCCATCATCTGCAATTCTCAATTGGACATCGCCAATGGGCTTTCCAACACTACCGAATCGGTAATCGAAAGGCGTATTCACACAGATCGCTGCTGTTGTTTCAGTGAGCCCGTAGCCCTCAAGAATAAGGATGTCACAAGAGTGGAAGAAGAGAGCGATGTCTTGCGCGAGAGGGGCTCCGCCAGAAACACAGAAACGCAAACGTCCTCCGAAGGCCTCTTTGATTTTCGAAAGGACTAGTTTGTAAGCCAAAGCCAGCTGAGGAACCAGTTCCAAGGGCACTGGAGATCGCTTCAAACGGTAATCACCTGCCTTTTTACCAACACCGAGGGCCCATTTGAAGAGCCGGCTTTTGATGGGACTTGATTCAGCTTGGGCCATAATTCCAGCATAGACTTTCTCAAAAATTCGAGGGACAGCAATCATGAATGTGGGGCGAACTTCAACCAAGTTGTGCTTGATCTTCTCGATGCTTTCAGCAAAAGCCATGGTGTAGCCAATATACATATGGCCCCAATGCTCAATTCGTCCAAGGATGTGTGCATAGGGAAGAAAGGTCAGCGAGACATCTTCATGAGTCGCTCCCATGTAAGGAAATGCTTCGCTCACTTCACTGATGATTTGTTCATGCGTGAGGACGACCCCTTTGGGGCGACCTGTGGTTCCAGAAGTGTAAATCAAAGTGGCCATATCTGAGAGTTGAGTCGCCAAAGAAAGTTGCAAAAACTTAGGGGCCTGGTCGTCTCTTTCTTGCTTCCCCAGAAGAGTGAGATCTGCATAAGACAACAAATTTTCAACGGCACTTTCTTTAGGGCTCTCAAAACAGATCACTTTTTCTAAGTCAGGGCAGTTCTTCTGCACCGTCGAGAGAGTTTTAAGGAGATTCTTATCCTCGATCAGTAAAAAGCGAGCTTTTGAGTTGTTTAAAATATACTCCAAATCATCTGCAGTGACGGTTTGATAGATGGGAACTGTCACAGCGCCACAACCGAGACTGGCAGAGTCAGCAACACTCCAATCAAAGCGATGGTTGGACCTAAAGGCGACTCGGACGTGAGGCTACAAAACCAATGACAGAA